>JAXDHC010000320.1:0-7723 GCA_034664705.1 Solirubrobacteraceae bacterium | reverse complement strand
TCCAGGTAGGCGCGGTAGCCGAAGCGGATCGTGCGGGAGCGCGTCGCCGTGGTGACGAGGCGGAACCGGCCCATCGCGTCGGTGACGACCTGGCCGGCGGGGACCAGCCGGGCGCCGAGCATCTTGTCCTGCTGCAGGACGGCGACGCGCGCGCCGGTGATGGCCCTGCCGTTCGGCCCGGCCAGCTCGCCGGTGACCAGCACCTTCTTGCCGTACGCGCTGCGGATCGTCGACCGCCGCGTGGTGAAGGCGGCCGTCACCGTCGCGCCCGGGCCGCCGTTGACGCCGTTGAGCGTGAGCACCGTGCCGGCGGCGCTCGCCCCCGCAGCGCCCGCGCCACCGCCGGCGCCCGCGGCGCCGACGACGCCGCCCGAGCCGCCCGGCCCCGCCGGGCCGCCGGGGCCGCTCGGGCCGGCGACCGGCGCGGCGGTCGACGGGGTCGGCGCCGGGGGCGGCACCGTGTCCGGGACGTTGTCGATCGTCACCGACTGCTGGCTGAGCGCCGTGTCGGCGTTGCCGGCCGCGTCGGTGGCGCGGACCCGCAGCGCGTAGACGCCGTCGGGCAGGTTCGTGGTGTCGACGGCGAACTCGTGCGTCTGCGTCTTCGGGCACGCGTTCCAGTGGTCGTGGGCGCACGTGCCGGCCTTCTGATCCGGCAGGGGCAGGGCCCAGTCGCGGGCGTAGTCGATCGTGCCCACCACGGTGTCGTCGAGGAGCACCTCGAGCTTCTTCACGCCGGAGGTCGCGTCCGTGCCGCGGACGGCGATCGCGGCGACGCCCTGCTTCGGGCCGGGTGTGGTCAGCGCGCCGCCGGTGATGGCGGCCGCGGGCGGCAGCGACTCCGAGAGCGTCGTCTGCACGCCGTAGACGCGGATGGGGTAGGCGTAGACCGTGCAGCTCTGGCCGGCGTCGTTGCCGCACTGGGTCGAGAACTGGAACGACGCGTGCGGCAGGTGGCTGCTGATGAAGCCGCCGCGGGCGTCCATCAGGCTCCAGTTGTAGTGCTGGACGCCGTCGGCCCAGACGATCGTGCTGCCCGGCGATCCGAAGCCGCGCGCATCGGCGTAGAACCAGGCCTTGATGTCGGTGATCGCGACGTCCGGCGCCGGGAACAGGTTGATGTTCGCCATCGAATTCGCGGACATCGGGCCGCCGGGCAGGTAGAGCCCGAAGAACCCGCCCGGCGACGCGCACGTGTCGACGTCGACGAGGTTCGACGGATTGAAGTTGGCGTTGAGCTCGTACGTCCACGGGCCGCGATGCCCCGTCTCGGCGCCGGGCACCCGGCAGTTGTTCATCTTGTAGGTGCCCGCGTGCGCGGGCTCCGGGGCGACGAGCGTCGTGCTCGCCAGTGCGCCGGCGGCCACGAGCGTGGCGGCGACGGCGCGGCCGCGGCGCGACCAGGCTCGGGATACGCGAAGAGACGACATGGTTCGGGGCCTCCTTGCCTCGAATGGGACACGGCGCCCCCCCGGCGCCGACCTCCCATCTAGGCGCGGCGACGCTGTTCTCTCCCCCCACGGGACGCGCGTCGGTCATCCGTCCAGGAGCGGTCGCAGGTCTGCCGCATGACACCGCGCTGGACTCGCCGCGACGCGATCGGGTAATCGCCCAGACGTGGCCGGCCGCCGCCCCGGGGACTACGTCCCGCCGCTGATGCGCCAGTTGCGCGACCCGCTCGGGCTGGGGCGCGCCGCCCAGTCGCGGCGTTCCTCGAAGCTCACGCCGCGCACCGACACCGCGGACCGCGTCGTGCAGTCCATCTGCCCGTACTGCGCCGTCGGCTGCGGGCAGAAGGTCTACGTCAAGGACGAGAAGGTCGTCCAGATCGAGGGCGACCCGGACTCGCCCATCAGCCGCGGGCGCCTCTGCCCGAAGGGGGCGGCCAGCGAGCAGTGGGTCAACAACCCGGGCCGGGAGACCCGCGTCAAGTACCGCCGTCCGGGCGCGACGAGCTGGGAGGAGCTGGACCTCGACACGGCGATGGACATGATCGCCGACCGCGTCATCGCCACCCGTCGCGAGACCTGGGAGGAGGCGACCGACGACGGCAAGCCGCTGAACCGCACGCGCGGCTTCGCGCTCCTCGGCGGTGCCACCCTCGACAGCGAGGAGAACTACCTCATCAAGAAGTTCTTCACCGCGATGGGCGCCATCCAGATCGAGAACCAGGCGCGCATATGACACAGCTCCACGGTCCCCGGTCTGGGGACCTCGTTCGGGCGCGGCGGCGCCACCAGCTTCCAGCAGGACCTGCAGCACAGCGACTGCATCCTGATCATGGGGTCGAACATGGCCGAGTGCCATCCCGTCGGCTTCCAGTGGGTCATGGAGGCCAAGGAGCGCGGGGCCAAGGTGGTCCACGTCGACCCGCGGTTCACGCGCACGAGCGCGATGGCCGATCTCCATGTGCCGCTGCGCGCCGGGACCGACATCGCCTTCCTCGGCGGCATGATCCGCTACATCCTGGAGAACGGCCGCGAGTTCCGCGAGTACGTCCAGCACTTCACCAACGGGCCGGTGATCATCGACCCGGAGTTCAAGGACACCGAGGACCTCGACGGCCTCTTCTCGGGCTTCGATCCCGAGACCGGCCTCTACGCGCCGAAGACGTGGGGCTACGAGGACGCCGGGGGCGAGCTGGCGGCGGGCAAGAGCGAGGCGACGGCGGACGTCTCGGGCGAGCAGGCGCACGGCGCGCACGGCATGACGCTGCCGGGCGGGCGTCCCCCGAAGGTCGACGTCAACCTCGAGCACCCGCGCTGCGCCTTCCAGCTCCTTCGCCGCCACTACGAGCGGTACACGCCGGAGATGGTCGAGCAGATCTGCGGCGTGCCCAAGGAGCACTTCCTCGCCGTCGCGGAGGCCATGTGCCAGAACTCCGGACGCGAGCGGACCGGCGCGATCGTCTACGCCGTCGGCTGGACGCAGCACACGATCGGCGTGCAGATCATCCGCGCCGCCGCGATCGTCCAGCTCCTGCTCGGCAACATCGGTCGTCCGGGCGGCGGGATCATGGCGATGCGCGGTCACGCCAACATCCAGGGCTCGACCGACATCCCGACGCTCTACAACATCCTGCCGAGCTACATCCCGATGCCGCACCCGCAGGGCCACGGGACGCTCGGGGAGTTCGTGAAGAAGAACGGGCCCGACACCGGGGCGTGGGGCGCCCTCGGCAGCTACATGACGAGCCTGCTCAGGGCGTGGTGGGGCGAGCACGCCACCGAGGAGAACGACTTCTGCTTCGGGCACCTGCCGCGCATCAGCGGCGATCACTCGATCTACCCCACGATGCTGCGCATGGTCGACGGGCTGTGCAAGGGCTTCTTCATCGTCGGCGAGAACCCGGCGGTCGGCTCCGCCAACGCGAAGATCCAGCGGTCCGCACTGGCGAACCTCGAGTGGCTCGTCGTGCGCGACACGAACGAGATCGAGTCCGCCGCGTTCTGGTACGACAGCCCGGAGATCGAGGCGGGGGAGGTGCGCCCGCAGGACATCGCCACCGAGGTCTTCTTCCTGCCGGCCGCCGCCCACACCGAGAAGGACGGCTGCTTCACGAACACCCAGCGCCTGCTGCAGTGGCACCACAAGGCCGTCGAGCCGCCGGGCGACTGCCGCTCGGACCTGCAGTGGATCCACGACCTCGGGCTGCGCATCCGCCGCAAGCTCCGCGACTCGACCGACCCGCGCGACCGGCCGATCCTCGAGCTCACGTGGAACTACCCGACGCAGGGCCCGCACGGCGAGCCCGACGCCGAGGCGATCCTCCAGGAGATCGGTGGCCGCCACGCCGACGGGCGCTTCGTCTCCCGCTACCAGGACCTGAAGGACGACGGCTCGACGGCGTGCGGCTCATGGCTGCACGCCGGCATCTACGCCGACGGCGTCAACCAGGCCGCGCGGCGCACGCCGCACACCGAGCAGGACTGGGTCGCCGCCGAGTGGGCATGGGCGTGGCCGGCCAACACGCGCCTGCTCTACAACCGCGCGTCGGCCGACGCGCAGGGGCGGCCGTGGTCGGAGCGCAAGCGGTACGTGTGGTGGGACGCCGACGCCGGCCGGTGGACCGGGCGCGACCACGTGGACTTCGTGCCCGACAAGCCGCCCGGCTACGAGCCCGAGACGGACGCGAAGGGCATGGACGCGATCCGCGGCAGCGCGCCGTTCATCGCCCATCCCGACGGGCTGGGGTGGATCTGGGCGCCCTCCGGGCTCGTCGACGGCCCGGTCCCGACGCACTACGAGCCGCACGAGTCGCCGTTCGCGAACCCGCTCTACCGGCAGGGCACGAACCCGGTGCGCCAGCGCTTCGACCGCCCCGACAACCCGTACAACCCCAGCAACGGCGAGCCCGGCGCCGACGTCTTCCCGTTCGTCATGACGACGCACCGCGTGACCGAGCACCACACGGCCGGCGGGATGTCGCGCTGGGTGCCCTATCTGGCCGAGCTGCAGCCCTCGATGTGGTGCGAGGTGAGCCCGGCGCTGGCCGCCGAGCGCGGCCTGACGCACGGCGACTGGGCGACGCTCGTGACGGCGCGGACGGCGATCGAGGCGCAGGTCATGGTGACCGACCGCATCCGCCCGCTGCGGGTGATGGGCCGCGTCGTGCACCAGATCGGGGTGCCGTACCACTTCGGCCGGCGCGGGATCGTCACCGGCGACGCGGCGAACGAGCTGACGTCCCTCGTGCTCGACTACAACGTCCACATCTCGGAGTTCAAGGTCCTCACCTGCGACATCGTCCCCGGCCGCCGGCCGCGCGGCCGCGCCCTGACCGAGTTCGTCGAGGGCTACCGGCGCCGTGCGGGGGTCGCGACGTGATGCCGCGCGCCGAGCTCGAGGTGCGCACATACGGCAGCGCCGCGCGTCCGCGCGCGGGGTTCTTCACCGACACGACGCTGTGCATCGGCTGCAAGGCGTGCGAGGTCGCCTGCAAGGAGTGGAACCGGATCCCCGCCGACATGCAGGACTTCACGGGCGAGTCCTACGACAACACCGGCCCGCTCGACGCCAACACGTGGCGCCACGTCGCGTTCATCGAGCAGAAGGTCCCGGTGGGCGCCGACGGCGCGGCCCGCTCGCTGGTGACGACCGCGGCCGCCGAGGGCCTCGCGGCCGACGCCGGCCTGGCGACCTACCAGGAGGGCGACGGCCTGCGCTGGCTGATGGCCTCCGACGTCTGCAAGCACTGCACCGACGCCGCGTGCCTGGACGTCTGCCCGACCGGCGCGCTGTTCCGGACCGAGTTCGGCACGGTCGTCGTGCAGGAGGACGTGTGCAACGGCTGCGGCTACTGCGTGCCGGCGTGCCCGTTCGGCGTGCTCGACCAGCGCGAGGGCGACGGCCGGGTGTGGAAGTGCACCCTCTGCTACGACCGCCTCCGAGACGACAAGGAGCCCGCGTGCGCGCAGGCGTGCCCGACGAACTCGATCCAGTTCGGCGAGCTCGCGGAGCTGCGCGAGCGCGCCGAGCAGCGCCTGCAGCGCCTGCATGACGCCGGCCAGGACGACGCACGCCTGTACCTCGCCGACGACGACGACGGCATCGGCGGCGCCGGCGCGTTCTTCCTGCTCCTCGACGAGCCCGAGACCTACGGACTGCCGCCGGACCCGGTCGCCACGACGCGCGACCTCGGCGCCATCTGGGCGGCGACGGGCGCGGCCGCCCTGGCGCTCGGCGCGGGGCTCGCCGCGGCGGTCCTCGGGGCGCGGCGGTGAGCGCGGCGACCGGCCGCTCCGGCGCCGAGCGGCGTCGCGACGAGGCCGCGATGGTGCCCGACGCCGAGCCGCGCTCCTACTACGGCCATCCCGTCGTCAAGCCGCCGGTCTGGAAGCCCGAGATCCCGTTCTACCTCTTCACGGGCGGTCTCGCCGGCGCATCCGCCGCGCTCGCCCTCCTGGCCGAGGCGCGGGGCGACGACGCGCTTGCGCGGCGCGCGTGGGCGAACGCGTTCGCCGGGGTCTCGGCGAGCCCCGTGCTGCTGATCGCCGACCTCGGGCGGCCCTCTCGCTTCTTCAACATGCTGCGGCTCGTCAAGGTCACCTCGCCGATGAACGTCGGATCGTGGCTGCTCGCCGGAAGCGGCCTGACGACGGCGCTCGCGGTCGCCGACGCCTGCACGGGCGTGGTGCCCGCGCCGGCCGGCGCGATCGCGAAGCGGGCCTCCGCGGCGCTCGGCCTGCCGCTGGCGACGTACACGGCGGCGCTCCTGGCGAACACGGCGATCCCCGCCTGGCACGAGGCACGCGGGATCCTTCCGTTCGTCTTCGCCTCCAGCGCCGCGGCGAGCGCCGGCGCCGCCGCGCTGCTCACGACGCCGCCGGACGCCGCCGTGCCCGCCCGGCGGATCGCCGTCGGTGGGGCCGTGGCGGGCATGGTGCTGTTCGAGGTGATGGAGAAGCGGCTGGGCGACCTCGGCGAGCCCTACGGCGAAGGCGCCGCCGGGCGCCTGAAGAAGGCGGCCACCGCCCTGACGGCCTCCGGCGCCGCGATGGTCGCGGGCCTCGGCGGCCGCCGCGCCGGCGCGGTCGCCGGCGGCGCGCTCGTCCTCGCCGGCGCGCTCTGCGAGCGCTGGAGCGTCTTCCGGGCGGGGTTCCAGTCGGCGTCCGACCCCCGGCACACCGTCGGGCCGCAGCGGGCGCGGGTGCGCCAGGGCGCGCGGGGCGGCGCGGCGCGAGCCGTCGCCAGGACGTCGCCGGAAGATCCGGAGAGAAAAACCGTGTTTGAGCCCCGCGCGCGCGGGTAGACATGCTTCTACGAGAGAGGTCGAGTGCCTCGGAGGGCCCGCCACCGGCGGGTCTTCCGCGTTAAACGGGGCCCCGCGGGCGTCGCTCGCGGGCCATCCGCAGCGTCAGTGCGGTGTGCGAGTGTCCTGCTGCGCGGTCAGGCCGCGGCGCCGGCCGGCGGCCGCCCGCGCGGTCGATCTCGAACCACACGTGGGTCGAGCCCTCGTAGACGCCCCAGCGGTCGGACAGCGTCTGGACGAGATGCAGCCCCCAGCCGCCGTCGTCGGTGGCGGGGCGGTCGCGGGCGACGGGCACGAACCCGACGCCCTGGTCGACGACCTCCACGCGGAGCCGGCGCGCGTCGTCGGCGTCGACCTTCAGCGTGACTTGGCCGTCTCCGCCGTATTTGACGGAGTTCGTGATGAGCTCGGAGACGAGCAGCTTCACGTCGGGGACCACGTCCGGGCCGATCTGATCGGCGATTCGCTCGATCGCCCGGCGAGCATGGCCGGGGGCGGTCGGATCACGGGGGATGTCGAAGGTCACGCTGGTTGGCATACGTGCTGTGGGGCTCGACGGTCCTGGACTGCCAATGGTATTCCGCGTTGCGGCCTGAATAAACGCACGCTTGCGCCAAGCTCCTCGCGGGTCCAGCGGCGCGGATAAGGTAGCTCGAAATGGGGGTTCACAGCAGCCGATCGCCGATCCGTGCCGCAGTGCTTGCGCAAGCCGGTGGCGGGCTGTCGCGCGACGCGCTGCACGCCACCCTCGACCTGGTCCCGTTCCCCGTCCTGCTGATCGAGCCGGGCACCGCGCGCGTGATCTTCGCCAACCGGGCGGCCGACGCCCTGATGGGCGGCGCCTTCCCGAAGGCCTCCGCGGCCGCCCGCTACGACGAGGTCTACGCGGTCCTCGACGGCGACGGGGTCGCGCTGCCCAGCGAGCAGCATCCCGGGGTGCGCGCCGCCCGCGGCGAGCGCCTCGAGAACGTG
>JAXDHC010000319.1:0-2670 GCA_034664705.1 Solirubrobacteraceae bacterium | reverse complement strand
GACCGGCGAGGCGACGGCGCTGCACATCGCCGCCGCCCTGCGCGAGCGCACCCCGGACGTCATCGTCACCCGGCTGGCCTCCGGCCTGCCGGTCGGCGCCGACCTCGAGTACGCCGACGAGGTCACGCTCGGCAAGGCGTTCGTCGGGCGGCGCGCGCTGTAGCGCGGCGGTCGCCGGACGTCCGCGCTCATTTGCGGCGCGAGCACGGCGGGGGGGTCGAGGTCAGAGGTGACCGCGAGCGAGGAGGCGGCCGCGGTGCTCGGCGGCCGGTCGGGTGCTCGGAGTCGCGAAGGACCGCGCGGCTCCGTCCCGAGCGGATCAGCGGCCGCCGCGCCTCTGGCGCGCCGGCCGCCGCTGCGCCGCCGGCCGGCGCCGCCGGTGGGACTCCCGCCCACCGGCGCCGCCGGAACCGCTACAGCGCGTCCGCCGCCGCGCGCAGGACGCCGGCCTGGGCGTCGGTCAGCCACCCGGAGGCCGCGAGCGTGGTGACGCCCTGCTTGTAGGCGGCCACCACCGCCGCCTTCTGCGCGGGCCTGAGCTTCGCGACGGACGTGCCGAGCTTCGTGCACAGCGCGTCGACCTGCCGGTCGGCGCCGGAACGCGCGGAGCGCGCGAGCGCCTGGTACTTCGCCGAGGCGCGCACGGCGTTGATCGTGGCGCGGCACAGGCGCGCCGCCGACGGCGTCACCGTGACCGGCGCGCCCGCCGCGACGGCGCTCGAGACGCCGTCGACGAGCACGGTGACCGCGCCGCCGAGGTTCTGCACGAGCGAGCCGCCGGCGTCGTTGCTCACCCGCGCCGTGGCGCCGGCGGGAACGGTGACGACGCTCAGGCCGTCGCCGGTGACGATCTGCGCCTGGCCCTGGGCGACCGCGACGCGCACGGAGCCGCAGGTGACGTCGGCCACGCTGCCCGCGGTCAGGCGGACGGTGAAGCCACAGACGCGGAGCGTGACCTGGCCGGTGCCGGCGCCGACCGTGACGCGCACGCCGTCGGGCGCGGCGAGGTCGGCCAGCGTGACCGCGAGGCCCGCGGCGTCGACGATCGAGCCGGTTGTGCCGGCGCCGTCCGAGAACGCGGCGGAGGCGGTGTCGGCGCTCGTGTCGAGAGCGTCGGGGATGCCGTCGCCGTCGCGGTCGGCGGGTGCCGTCGACGGGCCCCAGGCGGGGCGGCTGTCGCTCGCCCGCGGCGTGTGCGAGACGTTGCGCGGCGTGCCCGTGCCATCCGTCTTCAGCGCGTAGATCTCGCTGTTCCCGTCGCAGGCGGGATCGTCGCCACACTGCGACCCGGCGCGGTAGGCGATCTCCGTGCCGTCGGGCGACCAGGTCGGCTCGGAGTCGGACGTGGCGTTGGCGGTCAGCGCGGTCCGCGCCTTCGTCGCCACGTCGATGAGCACGACCTCCTCGTCGCGGTCCGTGCCCGGGCCGTTCCCGGAGCTCGTCACGGCGAGGCGGCGGCCGTCGGGCGACCACACCGGTCCCTCGTCGTTCACCAGCTCCGTGTCCGTCAGCTGCTGCGGCTCGCCCGTGCCGTCCGCGTCGACGACGTGGGCGGCGTACCCGCCCACGTTGCGATCGAAGGCGATGCGCGTGCCGTCCGGCGACCAGTCGGCGTTGTAGTCGAAGGCGTCGTCGCGCGTGACCTGCGTCTCGCGCTCGTCCGCGATGTTCACGACGTGGATGTTGCCGTTGTCGCTGCGGGTGAACGCGATCTTCGTGCCGTCCGGCGACCAGTCGGGGAACATCTCGTAGACGCCGTTGTGCGTCACCTGGGTCAGGTTGCCGCCGTCGGCGTCGACGATGAAGATCTCGTTGGAGTCGACCGCGCCGTTGCCGTCGTGGTCCACCCGGCGGGTGAAGGCGAGCCGGTCGCCGTCGGGCGACCACGTCGGGTCGGTGTCGAAGCCGGTGAGCGAGCTGGTCACCTCCATCAGGCCGGTGCCGTCGGCGCCGACGGTCAGGATCTTCTGCGACCCGTCCTCGGCGAAGTTGGTGAAGGCGATGCGCCCGTCGGCCAGGGCGGCGGCCGGGGCGAGCGCGGCGCCGGCGATCATGACGGCGAACGCGGCGAGCAGGCTGTGGCGCGTGCGCGCACGAGGGGGCCGGCGGCGGGCGCAGGCGCGGAGGGGGGAGGGGAGCATGCGCCCAGCATCGGCCGCGCGGGCTGACGGGGTGTCACGCAAACGCGCACAACGCGCTTCGGAAACCCGCACACCGCCCCGCCGCCTATCCTCTGACGCCGGATGAGCACCGTGGTCATGAAGTTCGGCGGGACGTCGGTCGCGGACGCCGAGCGCCTGAAGCGCGCCGCGCGCCGGATCGTCGCCAAGCGCGATGCCGGCCACCGCGTGGTCGCGGTCCTGAGCGCGCGCGGCAAGGAGACCGACCGGCTGATCGCCGACGCCTTCGAGGTGTCGCCCGAGCCCGACGCCCGCGAGATGGACATGCTCCTCTCCACGGGCGAGCGCGTCTCGTGCGCGCTGTGCGCGATGGCGATCAACGACCTCGGCCACCGCGCGATCTCGCTGACCGGGTCGCAGGCGGGCATCGTGACCGACACGTCGCACACGAAGGCGCGGATCCTCGACGTCCGCGCCGACCGCATCATGCGCGCGCTCGACGAGGACAGCATCGTGCTCGTCGCGGGCTTCCAGGGGGTCTCGACCGCCA
>JAXDHC010000318.1:0-6462 GCA_034664705.1 Solirubrobacteraceae bacterium | reverse complement strand
CCGTGAGCGAGGACTTGTAGGGGAATGTCGGGTGCCAATACACGGCGGTGGCCACATTGGGGCCGAGCTTGCCGAGCGCCTCCACCTGGGAGGGGAACAGGCCCGTCTTCGCGATCTGGGCGATCTTGGGCCGGAAGCCCTGCTGGGCCGCCTGGCGCCAGAAGGTCGCGAAGTCGGGCGGCAGCGGGAACGTGTTGAAGATCTCCGCCTTGGCCGACTTGAAGCGCGAGATCTGCGCCGAGTAGTCGTTCGTGCCGTTCTCGTACGGACCGGGATCGACGATCTTGAAGCCGGCCTTCTTCAGCAGCGGCCCGAGCGCCTGGCGGATGGCGTTGCCGTCCGAGTCGTTGGGCCACATCACGCCGACGACCTTGTTCGTCTTCACCGAGCCGTTCCACAGCGAGATGTAGGCGTCGGCGAAGTTCTGGGTGCCGAACGAGAAGTGGTACGTGTAGGTGAACGGCTTCTCGGGGGTCGCGCCGCGGGCGAAGTAGAACGCCTCCCACGGCTCGACCGTCGAGATGCACGGGACGCCGGCGGCCTCGCACGCGTCGGCCACCGGGTTGTTGTTCTCGGGCGTCGACGAGGCGAGCATCAGGTCGACCTTCTCGCCGGAGATGAGGTCGTTGGCGACCGCTGCCGCGCGCTGCGGGTCGGACTGACTGTCCTTGTTGACGATCTGCACCGAGTACTTCGTGTCGCCGATCGTCACGCCGCTGCGCACGGCGCGCTTCACCTCGTCGACGATGAAGCCGTCGGTCTCGCCGAACGCCGCCGCCGGACCGCTCTGCGGGCTCACGTAGCCGATCTTCAGCGCGGCGCTGCTGCCGGAGCCGCCGCTCTCCTTCACGCCGCCGCACGCGGCGAGCAGCGTGCCGCTCGAGAACACCATGAGCCCGCCGCTGCCGGCGCGCACCAGGAACTCGCGGCGGCGGATCGCGCCGGCCGCGAAGCTCTCCTCTGTCATCTCTCCTCCTCGTGGATGGGTGGGTGCACGCGCCGACTGGCGCCACACCCGGGCCGGACCCACGGCCGGCGCGACTATCGCAGCGCGCCGCGCGTCAAGTCAAATGATTCAAGGAAGCGCACGGCGCGCCTGTCTTCCGGCGGTCCGCGCGGCGACCGGACCGGCGTTCGAATAGATCAGATCTAATCGGCGCCGGCGATCGTCACCGGCTCGAGCGCATCGGCGACCGCCGTGGCGGCCGCGAAGGCGTCCGCCTCGCGGAACCGGCGCGCGACGAGCTGGATGCCGTTGGGCAGCGCGACCGCCGGCAGGCCGAGGAGGTTGACCCACAGCGCGTTGCGCATGCGGTCGAAGAGGTCGCGCACGGCGGCGGTCGGGAGGTGCTCGTCGAAGTCGAGCGCCGGCGTGGCCATGCCGGCGACCGGCGAGACCACGAGTGGATGGTCCTCCATCCACTCCGCGGTCGCGGCGGCGTGCGCGAGGCGCTCGGCCATGGCGGTGGCGAACGGCGCCACGCCGTCCTCGAGCTCGAAGAGGCCGAAGAGCTCCTCGGCGTGCTGGAGGCCGCTCTCGCCCATGACGGGGCGCCAGCGCGGCAGGGCGACGCGCTTCATCTCCGTCCCGGCCAGCGCGCCCCACAGCTCGGGGAGCCGCTCGGCGGCGGGCATCGCGGCGTCGACGACCTCGTAGCCGGCGTCGGCGAGCAGCGCGCACGTGCGGTCCAGGCGCGCCTCGACCTCGGGCGTCACCGTGGCGCCCGCCTGCCCGCACAGCCGCGCGACGCGGCGCGGCGTGGGGGCGACGGCGTCCACGGCCGCGGCGACGCTCAGCGGGTCGGCGGGGTGGGGACCGCGCACGGCGTCGAAGACGAGCTTGAGGTCGTCCACCGAGCGGGCCAGCACGCCGATCGAGGAGAACAGGGCGGCGGCGGGCGTCGGGTATCGCGGCTCGACGAGGCGGACGTCGGGCACCTGGCCCGGCGTCGTGCGCAGCCCCCACACGCCGCAGAAGCTCGCGGGCACGCGGATCGAGCCGCCGAGGTCCGTGCCGAGGCCGACCGCCGCCATGCCGGCGGCGACCGCCGCCGCGTCGCCGCCCGACGACCCGCCGGCGCTGAGCGACAGGTCCCGTGGGTTGCGCGTGGCGCCGTGGACGTCGCTGATCGTGTTCCAGCGGACCTTGAAGTCGGGCTGGTTCGTCTTGCCGACGACCGTCGCGCCGCCGTCGATGAGCCGCTGCACGGCGACGCTGGTGCCGGGCGACCGCCGCTGCGCGAACGCGCGCACGCCGTCCGTGCGGCGCATCCCCTCGACGTCGAAGTGGTCCTTCAGGCTCACGGGGACGCCGTCGAGCGGCAGGCCCGCGCGCTCGGCGCCGGCGCCGTCGGCGGCCCGTGCGCGGGCGAGTGCGCTCGCGCGCTCCACCGGCTCGATGAAGGCCCGCACGTCGCCGTCGATCGCCGCGACGCGGTCCAGGTGCGCGGCCAGCACCTCCTCGCGGCTGAGCTCGCGCGCGCGGACGCGGGCGGCGAGGTGGCTGGCGGTGAGGGCGCAGGGGTCGGTCATGACGGCGTCTCCGGGTGCGGACCGCGGAATTTCTCACAGGACGCCGCGGTCGGGGAGACTGGCCGCGGACCACCGAGCACGGGGGCGCACGTGAGCACCGACTACGACGTCATCATCATCGGGGCCGGCCCGTCCGGCGAGCACTGCGCCGGTGCGCTGGCCGACGGCGGGCTGAGGGTCGCCATCGTCGAGCGCGAGCTCGTCGCCGGCGAGTGCTCGTACTGGGCGTGCATCCCCTCCAAGACGCTGCTGCGGCCCGGCGAGGCGCTGCAGGCCGCGCGCGAGGCGCCGGGCGCGGCCGAGGCGGTGCCCGGCCGTGTCGACGCGGAGGCGGCGTTCGCCTGGCGAGACTTCATGGTCTCCGGCTACGACGACTCGGGCCAGGTGGCGTGGCTCGACAGCAAGGGCATCGCGCTGCTGCGCGGCGCCGGGCGCCTCGACGGCCCCGGGCGGGTCGCCGTTGGCGCCGGCGTGCACGGCGCCGCGCACGTCATCGTCGCCACCGGCTCGGACCCGGTGATCCCGCCGGTCCCCGGCCTGCGCGAGCTCGACGGCGTGTGGACGAACCGCGAGGCGACCGGGCTGCGCGAGGTGCCGCGGCGCCTGCTCGTCCTCGGCGGCGGCCCGGTCGGCGTGGAGATGGCCCAGGCGATCCGGCGCCTCGGCGCGTCGGTCGCGCTCGTCGAGGGCGCCGGGCACGTGCTGGCCCGCGAGCCGCGCGCGCTGGGCGACGCGCTCGGGGAGGCCCTGACCGCGGAGGGCATCGAGCTGCACCTCGGGCGGCATGCCGCCTCGGCCGGCCGCGACGGCGACGCGTATGTGCTCGCGCTGGACGACGGCACGGAGCTGCGCGGCGACCGGCTGCTCGTGGCGACCGGGCGGCGCCCGCGCAGCGCCGGCATCGGCCTGGAGACGGTCGGCATCGAGCCCGGCGAGCACGGCGGCATCCCGGTCGACACGCGCATGCGCGCGGGCGACGGCGTGTGGGCGATCGGCGACGTGACCGGCGTCTGGCCGCTGACCTATGTCGGCAAGTACCAGGGCCGGGTGGCCGCCGCGAACATCCTCGGGCGGCCGCGCGAGGCGAGCTACGAGGCGGTGCCGCGCGTCGTGTTCACCGATCCGCAGGCGGCGTCCGTGGGCGCCGCCGACGGCGAGCTGCGGGCCACCGTGCCGCTGGCCGTGGTCGCGCGCACGGCGACCTACACGCGCGCCTACGGGGAGCGCCCGGGATTCCTGACGCTCGTCTCCGACGGCGAGCGCCTCACCGGCGCCCACGCGCTCGGGCCCGAGGCCGGGGAGTGGCTGCAGCAGGCGACGCTGGCCATCCGCGCGCGGGTGCCGCTCGAGGTCCTCGACGACACGATCCAGCCGTTCCCCACGTTCTCGGAGGGCTTCCTGCACGCGCTCACGGAGCTTCGGACGAAGGTGCTCGCGGCGGCGTAGGGCGCTCAGCGGCTCTGCTGCGGGTGGACCTCGCCGGTGCGCCCGAAGACCCTGCCGTGCGGCGGGCCGCTGAACAGCGCGAACGCGAGGACGCCGAGCAGCGCGACGATCGCCAGGGCGGCGGCCAGGCGCAGCGCGTCGGCCCGCACGCGCCGGCGCCGGGCCCGGGCCCACGCCTCCGCCGGCCCGGGCCCGATGAGCTCGGAGACGACGCTCGGCGGCAGGCCGAGGTCGCGCGCCCGGCACCACTGCACCAGCTCGTCGGCGCCGCGCACCTCGGCGATCTCGGCGCCGTGGGCGCGGGCGAGCCGGCCGATGAGCCGGGCGTTGCGACCGGGCGTCACGACCAGCGCGTAGGGCCGCCCGCGCTCGGCGCGGAAGCCGTCGGCGTGGACCTCGACGGCGCCGCCCGCCTCGACGACGCCCGCGATGTCGCCGCGCCCGGCGAGCACCCTGCGGGCGGCCGCGCGCGTCGGATGCCATCCGTGCACGCCGCACGCGCAGCCGCTCGCCGGGGCGGGGTGGCCCGGCGTGCGCGCGCACGTCGCATGCAGCCATTCGCCGCCGGCCGGCCACGGCGTGCCGCGGTGCGGGCCGGCCAGCGCCTCGCGCCCGCCGTCGCGCACGACCGACCAGCTGCGCAGGCCGTAGAGCGGACCGGGTACGAGCGGCGTGTCGGGCACCCGTCCATGATCCGCCCGCCCCCCGGGTGGGGCAAGAGGGGCGAGCGGGTGCAGCGTGGCGCACAGATGCCCTTGGCCGTGGCTTGTGACGACGGATACGATGGCCGCGCCTAGGAGAGATCTGGGCGGCTGGGCTCGCGGACGTCATGCGCGCCGGACGCCCGCGAGGAGAGGGGTCCGCAGGTGGATACCAGCAAGGTGTACGAGTTCCCCATCCGCGAGCACTGGCGCCAGCCCCGTGCCCTGCTCGGCCCCGGCGCCTACGAGGCCGCCGGCCCGGAGGCCGCGGCGATCGGGCTCAAGCACGTCCTGATCGTCACCTCGGGGCTGCGCGGCACGGGGATCGTCGACGACGTCCGCGGCAACTTCGAGGACGCGGGCGTGTCGGTCACGGTCTACGACAAGGTCGAGTCCAACCCGAAGGACTACAACGTGATGGACGCCTACCAGGCGTTCTCCGAGGCGCAGTGCGACGGGTTCGTGTCGCTCGGCGGCGGCAGCTCGCACGACACGGCGAAGGGCGCGCGCATCGTGGCCGCCCACGACGGGCGCAACGTCAACGACTTCGCCGGCCTCAACGTGTCCGAGCGGCTCGACAACCCGCCGCAGATCGCGATCAACACCACGGTGGGCACCGGGTCGGAGACGACGCCCGCGTACGTGATCACCGACACGACGTCCGACAACGCGCCATACAAGTGGGTCGGCTTCGACAAGGCGTGCACGACCACGCTGGCCATCAACGATCCGGTCCTGATGACGACCCAGCCGGCCGAGTTCGTCGCGTACACCGGCTTCGACACGATGGCCCACGCGTCGGAGTGCTACGTCAACCGCATCCAGATGCACTCCGCCACGCCGCAGTCGTGGCGGGCCGTGCAGCTCGTCGAGGACAACCTGCGCGAGGCGTACTCGAACCCGCGCGACATGGACGCGATGACGAACATGATGTGGGCGCAGTACATGGCAGCGCAGGCGTTCTCGTCGGGCCTGCTCGGGATCATCCACTCGCTCTCGCACGCCGTCTGCGCGTGGTACGACATCCACCACGGCCTGAACAACGGCGTGGGCATCGCGCGGGTCTGGACGTACAACATGCCGGCCGCGCCCGACCGGTTCGCCGACATCGCCGATGCGATGCACGCGAGCAAGCCGGGCATGTCGCGCATCGAGAAGGGCGACGCGGCGATCGAGGCGGTCATCCGGCTGGCCCGCGACTGCGGGATCCCGGAGAACTGGTCGACCGCGAGGGAGTACCCCAAGACGCGGATCGGCCAGGGCTGGTACGAGAACCGCCCGACGAAGATCGAGCCCGACGACGACGAGCTCGAGAAGATGGCGACGCACATGCTCAACGACCTGTGCACGCCGGCGAACCCGCGCATGGTCACGCTGGAGACCTGCAAGGAGATCCTGCGCGACTGCGCGTTCGACACGATGGAGAACAAGGCCGGCCGGCCCCTCGACGGGCGCCCCACCCACGGCGGGGTCGGAGCCACGCTCCCGCGGCTCGGCGAGGCCGAGATGTCGCCCGGCGCACTGGTGACGAGCGCGGCCGTCTGAGGACGAGCCCGAGACGGGAAGGACGGTCCGGGCGGCATCGCCCACTCGGACCGTCCCGGCGACCATTGAGGAGACTGCGTGTTCGACGCCATCGAGGACGTTGAGGCCCGGCTGACCGAGCAGCGCTACGTCTGCGACCGCCGCCTCGCGACGGTGGTGTTCCTGGCGGCGCGCATCGGCAAGCCGATCCTCGTGGAGGGACCCGCCGGCGTCGGCAAGACCGAGCTCGCCAAGGCGC
>JAXDHC010000317.1:0-9137 GCA_034664705.1 Solirubrobacteraceae bacterium | reverse complement strand
CGGTGCCAGCGCGTTGGCCGCGAAGCTCGACGACACAGGAGATCGTCCGGATCTCGGTGCGCGACGACGGCGTCGGCGGCGCCGATCTCAGGCGCGGGTCGGGGCTCGTCCGGCTGAAGGATCGCGTGGATGCGCTCGCCGGGCGCATCTCAGTCGACAGCCTGCCGGGGGCCGGCACCGTGCGCGGCGTCACCCGGGCGCGGTTGGGAGCACGGCCGGCGTCATCCCGCCCTGACCTGCTGCGCTGACCGCTTGCCCCGACACGCTGAACGCCGAGCCGTTGCTCGTGAGCGGCGACGGAGTCGCGACGGCGGAGGCCTGGTCGCGCGGCAGGCTGTCCGGCGGCGGTGGTCCGGCGTAGCCCGGGCCCGGCCCTCGGAACACCTCGCGAGGCGAGCCGAGGTCGACCTGCTCGGCCGTCCAGTGCGAGTCGGTGATCGAGCCGGTGTGCCCGCCGGCCGTCGCCGACGCCTTGGTGAAGTCGACGGTGCCGAAGTCCGCGAGGGGCAGGATCTCGCCCTGGAGGCCGCTCGCCGCCGTCGAGGGAGTCTCCGCGATCCACTCCGCGCTCGACGTGTCGGGGCTGGGCATCTGCAGCGTCTTCGTCACCGCCTTGCCGGTCGTCTTGTCGGCGAGCGACACGGTCACGGTCGTGCCATGGACGGTCACCTGCGCGGACACCTGATCGCCGGGATGGATGGTCAGCGCGAGCGGCTGGCTGGCCGCGGGCACGAGCTCGTACCAGGCGACGTAGCTGGCCTCGCCGTCGACGTAGTCCGACTCGGTGCCGACCTGCTCGAGCGCCTGCGAGGTCGAGCTCGCGCCGCCGAGGCCCACCCAGAACGCGGAGTAGCCAGAGGTCGGGCCCGTCACCGCCGGCACGACCCAGCTGCCGGAGACGCTCGAGAACTGCGCTCCCGAGTTCACGTACCCGGCCCAGTTCGCGCTCGTCGACTGGTTGGCCACGACGGTCTGCGCCGTGCTCGCGGCGCCGGTCGAGCTCGAGCCACCGCCGACCACGCCGACCACGCCGGCGAGGACGACGAGCGCGGCGGCGGCAACGCCGGCAACGAGCCTGCGCCGCGTGCGGGGTTTGGTGTCTGGGGAGATGAAGCCAACAGCCAATGGAATCGTCTTCCTTCACGTTCGGGGACGTCGTGGATGCGCGGTGGACGCCGTTCGTCCGGCAGAGCCGGGCCGGCTTCCAGCCGCTTCGATGCTGCAGGAGCGGTGGCCGCCCGTCGTCGGGGGGCCGGACGATCCTTGGCCTACGCCGCCCGGGGTACCGGCATGGGCGGTCGTATGCCGGTGGCGCTCGCGCGCGCCGTGACGACGAGGTCGCGCTGCCAGTCGTGGGCGCCGGGCATGTGCCGTCGCTCGCAGGCAGGCGAACGCTCAGGACCGCGGCGACCGCCGGCCCGACGTCTCCTCGCCCTCGGCGGACGCCCCCGCTCTGGTTCCAGCCCTCGCGGTTCCCGGGGCGGGCGCGGGCGCCGGCCGGCCGTCGGGCCGAACCTCGGTGCGCGGACCGGGCTCGACGAACCCGGCCTGATAGGCGAGCGCGACCAGCTTCGCGCGGTCGCGCGCGTGGAGCTTCATCATCGCGCGGCTGACGTGCGTCTTGGCCGTTGCCGGGGTGACGACGAGGTGCTGCGCGATCTCGGAGTTGGCGAGGCCCATCGCGACGAGCGTCATGACCTCGCGCTCGCGCGCCGTGAGCTCGTCGAAGGGCACGGGCACCGGCCGGTCGGGGTGGGGCTGGGCCGCGAACGCCTCGATCAGCCGGCGCGTGTCCCGCGGCGCCAGCAGCGCCCCTCCGCCGGCCACCACCCGCAGCGCCCGCACCAGGTCGACCGGGTCTGTGTCGCCCATCAGGAAGCCGCAGGCGCCCGCGCGCAGCGCTCCCATCAGCTCGTCGTCGTCGTCGGAGGAGCTGAGGATCACCAGCCTGGTGCTCGCGAGCGCCGGCTCGGCCAGGATCCGGCGCGTGGCCTCCAGGCCGTCGAGGCCCGGCAGGCGACTGTCCACCAGGACCAGGTCCGGCCGCGTCCGCCGGGCGACGGCGACCGCTTCGTCACTGTCGGCGGCCTCGCCGGTCACGCGGATGTCGCTCTGCTGCTCGAGCAGCGCGCGCAGGCCGGCGCGGGCGAGTGCGTTCCCCTGGGCGAGCAGCACACCGATCGCCGGCGCGGCGGTCGCGGCGGGCGGCTCGCGGACCTGCCCCTCCACGAACGTGAACCTGTTGGAGCTGTTCGTCAGACGGGGCGAGACCGACCTCGGTGCCATTGTGTTCCTTCGGGAGTGGGTATGGGCTGTCGTCGACCGGCAGCTTCGCGCCGCTGGTGCGCGGTGTCATCGGGGCCAGCGACTATCGCGCGCCCCCGCGAGCCGTACGTCGCGATTACCGCTGGCGGGGATGCGCGCGGCGCGCTTCGTGCGGCGGAGTGGCGGGCGGGCCGTGCCCGCACGCCGACGGGTAGGGACCCCGTGCCCGCGACGAGCGCCGCCGCGCTCAGCCCGCGGCCGCCCCGGCCGCCGCCGCGCCCAGAGGCGCCCGCCCGGCCCGCTCGCTCAGCGCCAGGAGCGCCGCCGGCACGATGGCGAGCGCGGAGATGGCGACCGCCCAGCCGAAGGTGCCTCCGAAGGCGCCGGCGAGCGGCTCGGCGGCGCCGCGGCCCTGCGGTGCGGACGCCCCGAACACGTTTGCTCCGGCGCCGGCCGCGGCGTGGACCTCCTGCTGCAGCACGACGGCCAGCAGCGCCGTGCCGATCGACCCGCCGACGCGCTGCAGCGCGTTCAGCGCGCTCGTCGCGCGCGGCACCTGGACGGACTCGAGCCGCGAGTACGCCGCCGCCAGCGCCGGCATCATCGACGCGCCCATGCCGACGCCGCGAACGACGAGCGCGCCGGCCAGCAGCCAGTGCGACGTGCCGGCGGTCACGAAGACGAAGGGCAGCGTGCCGAGGGTCACGATGATGGTTCCCGCGAGCACCACTCGGCCGCCCCCGGACCGGTCGGTCAGGCGCCCGGCGAGCGGCATGGCGAGCGCGGCGCCGATGCCCTGCGGCGCCATCAGCAGCCCGGCGTCGAGCGCGCTCAGGCCGCGGTCGACCTGGTAGTAGAGCGGGATGATCAGCATCGCGCCGAACAGCGATGCGCCGGTCGTGAGCGTGACGACAGACGCGGCGGCGAAGTGCCGCGAGCGGAAGAGCGCGACGTCGATGAGCGGTCGCGCGGCGCGGAGGGCATGAACCGCGAACAGGCCGACGAGCAGCAGGCCGGCGATGGCCGGGCCGATCGTGATGGCGCCGATCCCACCGGCGGTCTCGGCCTCCGACAGGCCGAAAACGATCAGCGCGAGCCCGGGCGACAGCAGGGCGAAGCCGCGCCAGTCCAGCGGCCCGGCATCGTCGCGTCCCGCGTCGCGGGGCAGCAGCCGTGCGGCCAGGGGCAGCGCGAGCGCCGCGACCGGCAGGTTCACGAAGAAGATCCAGCGCCACGAGACGCTGTCCACGATCAGACCGCCGATCACGGGGCCGAGGACGGGCGCAAGCAGCGTCGGTACGCCGATGATCGACATCACCCGCCCGACGTGCCGCGGCCCGGCACTCTGGGCGAGCACGGTCATGCTCACCGGCAGGATCATGCCGCCGCCGAAGCCCTGCAGCACCCGGAAGAAGAGCAGCCAGCGGTCCGACGGCGCGACCCCGCAGAGCATCGAGCCCACCGCGAAGAGGGCCACGGAGACCATCCATACACGCTTGGAGCCGAAGCGCTCGGACATCCAGCCGGCGAGCGGGATGACCATCGCCAGCGCCAGCAGGTAGCCGGTGACGACCCACTGGATCGTGCTCAGCGGCGACCGCAGGTCGCGCGAGAGGGACTCCAGCGCGACGTTGACGATCGTCGTGTCGAGGATCGACATGATCACGCCGAGGACCACGACGCCGCCGACGATCTTCGTGCGGCGATCCAGGCCGTCGCCGGGGATCATGACCGTGTCGCGCGTATGCACGGCGGCCTCGCGGGCGGGGCGGAAGCGGGGACGCATCCGTGGAGCGTCGCCAAGCGGGACGTCGCTGTCGTCGGCCGAGAAGCGACTCTTCTGCGCACTCCCGCGGCCGAGACGCCGGCCGCGCGGTACGCCCGGCGCGGGATCAGCGGCGCGCCGACGCGCGCGAGCTGCGGGCCAGCGCAACCGCGCCCGGGCCCGCGGGCAGCCACACCGACACGAGCTGATACGCGAGCACCGCGACGAGTGCCAGGCCGGCCGGCTCCCCGAATGCGACCAGGGCCGCGATCAGGCCGCCTTCGACCGGTCCGACGCCGCCCGGGACCGGCAGGATGTTGAACGCGTGCCCGGCCAGGTAGGCCATCAGCAGCTCCGGCGCGCCGACCGGGCCGCCGAAGGCGTGCACGCAGGCCCACATGGCGGCGACGTCGAACGCCCACCACGCGAGCGCGCCCAGGAGGGCGGCATCGCGAGAGCGCATAAGCTCGCCCGCGCCCCGTACGCCGGCCGCCACGACCGACGGGAAGGCGCCGAGCCAGCGGCCGGGCCGCCCGAGCCGGCGCTGGAGTGCGCGCTCGAAGGCGCCATGGCGAGCCCGAGCGCGATGACGATCACCGCGAGCGCGGCCGGTGCGGCCGAGAGCGCGAGGGTGTGACCGGAGAGCAGCAGGACGAGGCCGTCGAGAAACGTGAGCGAGAAGAACACCCCGTACAGCACGGCGAGGTCGACGGCCTGTCGCTCGGCCGCCTCGCGGGTGGACAGCCCGGAGCGGCGCAGCCCGTCGATCGTGACCGCGATCCCGCCCGCGCCGGCGACCGTCACCACGCGCGCCGCGGCGACGCCCGCCAGCGTGATCTGCCATGCGGCGCGCCAGGTCAACGGCCGTCCGATCCGCCGCAGCAGCCAGACGTAGCCGACGAACGACGACGCCTCGAATGCCACGGCTGCCGCCAGCCAGCGGGGGCTGCCGTCGCGGATGCGCTGCCAGGTGTACTCGAGCCCGGCGACCCGGGGCAGGAGCAGGTAGAGGGCGACGAGCGCGAGCGCCGCGATCACCGCGTCGCGCGCGTGGGACCGCTTGCGGCGCGCCGGACTCGTGGCCTGGCGGGCGGCCGCCCGTCGACCGCGGGGGCGCTCACCGGAGCGGCCTCGGAGTCGGCCGCGGCTGTCACCGGACGAGCGCGCTCTCGTCGATCCACCCGCTCTTGCCGGGCGCGACGGTCCGCGATGCGATCACCGTCACGCCCGCGAAGCCGCGGGGACCGTGGCAGCGCAGCTCGACGGCGTCGCCGCCGTCCAGGTAGTCCGATGCGGTGCTGTCGGGCGACCAGCGCAGTTCGGAGTCAGCGAGCGGGATCCAGCCCGAGCCGCCATGGCTGCGGGCGTAGACCCAGTCCACTCGCGGCCGGCCGTTCCGGTCGTCGCGGGGCGGTCGGGCGGTATCCCGTGGCAGCTCATCTCGGCTCGGCCCTCCCGTGCAGCGCCACGGTCGCGCCGTCGGCGATGCGCCAGATGCTCGCCGGCGCGTTGAACTGGGTCTGCTCGGCGGCCGTCGCGCGCTCGAGCACGAACGTCGCCGCGCCGGGGCCGGTGCCGAGACGGACGGTCGCGCGTCCGCCATGGACGCTGACGATCGCGTGAAGGGCGCGCGCCACGGCGTCGCTGGCGGCGCCGATCGGCGAGGAGACGCCGTCGTTGAGCGCCTGCCGGCATCCGACGCCGTCGGTCGCGCCGATGCCGGCCTGCTCGGCGGTGGTGAGGTAGCCGCATGCCGCCTCGCCGTTGCCGCTGACCGAGGCGGCGATGATGAAGTCGCGCACGGTGTTGACCGCGCTGGCCGGTGTCGCCGCGGCCGTGGACGTCGCCTGCTGATCGGACGTCGCGCTGCGGACGGCGATCGCCACCGCGGCGACGACGACGATGCCGAGCACCGCCACGGACCCGCGCACGCGGAGCCGGCGTGCGGCCGGCGACGGGTCGACCGCGGCAGGCTCGTCGCCGGTGTCGGCGAGCTCGTCGCGGACGACGATCGCGATCGTGGTCATCGTGGCAACTGCAGCCGCGATCGCGATCGCGACGGTCCAGACGTCGTCGACCTCGGCCAGTGCGACGATCGCACCGATCATCACCGCGACCGATACGACGATCCCCAGCAGCAGGGGAAGGCGCGTCGCCGGCCCCCGGCGCGGGTCGGTCGTGGCACCCATCACGCCGCCTCCGACAGGGGCTCGTCGAGTCGCGCCAGGACCTCGAACACCGCCGCGATGTCCCGGTGCGCGTAGCCGAGCTCCCGCGCGCGCGCCAAGACTCGCTCGGCCACCCCGGCGGACGGCAGCGGGACGCCGGCCTCGCCGGCCGTCGCGAGCGCCAGGCGGATGTCCTTGTGCATCAGCCCGACGTCGAACCAGGCGTCGTCGGGCAGGTCCAGGACGAAGGGCAGGCGCGCCTTGAGCATCGGCGAGCCGATCGCGCTGGCCGCCATGACCTCGGCCGCGAGCCGGCGGTCGACGCCGGCCCGCTCGGCGAGGAGCACGCCCTCTGAGAACGCGATCATCTGCACGGCGAGGCTGATGTTGAGGGCCAGCTTGAGGACGAGCCCGTGCCCGTTGCCGCCGATGCGCGTCGGCGTGCCGAGTTCGCGCAGGACCGGCTCGACGCGCCGGTAGGCCCCAGCGTCGCCGCCTGCCATGATCGTGAGCGTCCCCGCTTCGACCTGCGGGACGCTGCCCGACACGGGCGTGTCGAGCATCGCCGCGCCGCGTGCACGCACGCGCGCCGCGAGGTGGCGGCTGACGCTCGGGCTCACCGTGCTCATGTCGGCCCAGATCTTCGGCGCCGACAGGCCGGCCAGGAGCCCGTCGGGACCCGACGCCACGGCGTCGAGCACTCCGTCGTCGGGGAGCGACGTGACGATGATCTCGGCCTCCTCGGCGATCTCGCGGGGCGTGTCGCGCCAGCGCAGCCCCGCGTCGACGAGGACTTGGGCCCGGTCGTGGCCGCGCGACGTGCCGTAGACGGGCCAG
The DNA here is from genome assembly GCA_034664705.1 of Solirubrobacteraceae bacterium. Taxonomy (GTDB): domain Bacteria; phylum Actinomycetota; class Thermoleophilia; order Solirubrobacterales; family Solirubrobacteraceae; genus JAOPZW01. The sequence goes on along the minus strand of JAXDHC010000317.1, from coordinate 2,102 downwards.
CCGGCCGCCAGGAGCCGGCCGGCCATGTTGCCGCCCATGTGTCCGAGGCCGACGAAGCCGATCGGCGCTTTCACCGTCGCCATGTCAGGGCCTCCGCTCGATCGTCGCATCCACCGCCGGGGGCCGTCGGGGGATCTCGAGCCGGATCCGGCCGGGGAGGGTCGTGGCGAGCTGCGTTCGTTCCATACCTGCTCCTTGTCTTCGTCGCGGTCTGCGAGTGTCGGCCGCGACCGGCCGCCGGTCATCGCAGCCAGCGGCAAGGCGGGCTTCGGGGTAGCCCCCGTTTCGCACGGCCACCTCCGGCGGTCGCGGTGGCCGATCGAGTCGCCGGCGGGCCGACGACGGCGCGCCTCCCGGGGGGCACGAGCGGCGCGAGATCGGACACTCGCGCGGGCCGTCCGGCATTCCGGGTAGCCGGAATGCCCGGACTCCCGCTCACCGGGACCGGAGATGGTCGCTGGTGCCGATGACCCGCCCGCTCTGGAGCGCGACGCTGTCTGGTGTCCCGTCGTCGAGCCTTGGAGAAAGCATGTACACGAGCACGATCGTTCCTCGCCCGTTCGGCCCGTCGAACCGCCTCGCCGTGATCGATGGACGCCGTCCGGTGGCGGATCCCCCCGCCCGTCCGATCCGGACGATCGGTGTGCTGCTCGCCCACGCCGAGCCGCTGATGCGGGCCGGCCTGCGCGCCGTGCTCGAACGCCCGCACGACATCGGCGTGACGGACGAGGCCGCCACCGGGGAGGCGGCGGTCGCGTCGGCGGTCCGACGCCGACCCGACGTCATCGTGATGGACCTTCGCCTGCCCCTTCTCAGCGGCGTCGAGGCCATGCGGCGGATCCTCGCCGGGCCCGAGCCGGGACGCCCCGCAGTGCTCGTGCTGAGCCGCTCCGTGGACGACGAGACGCTGCTCACAGCGCTCCGCGCCGGGGCGAGCGGCGTGCTCGCGGGCAACGCGCTCGGAGACGATCTCGTGGGAGCGGTTCGCGTCGTCGCCGGCGGGGGAGCGCTGCTGCCGCCCGGCCTCACGCGGCGTCTCATCGAGGAGGTGGCCGCCCAGCCCGAACCTCCCATGCTCGAGCACCTCGACGCGCTCACCGCGCGCGAACGCGAGGTCGTCGGGCTCGTCGCGGTGGGCCTGACGAACCACGAGATCGCCGAGCGCCTCGTAGTCAGCCCCGCGACCGCGAAGACCCACGTCAGCCGCGCGATGATCAAATCCCGCGCGCGCGACCGCGCGAAGCTCGTCGCGCTCGCGTACCAGGCCGGATGGGTCGAGCCGCGGAGGGTCGCGGAGGCCGCCGTCGCCGATCGCGCGTACGCCGCGCCGCGCCTCGCCGCCTGAGGAGCGGGTCCGACCATGAGCGCGAGGCGCCAACCCGGGAACACGCCGCCGCCGGACGCCGCCGCCGGGCACTGCGTGGCGGACGGACCGCCGCCCGCGACGGTCGTGGACCGCTTCCTGGAGACATACGTGGCCTGGCGCGAGCACTGCGCCGACGTCGGTGCGGCGTACACCCGCTGGACGGACGCGGGCCGCGCCGACCGCGCCGCCGCTTTCGCGTCCTACCGGTCCGCGCTCGACCGCGAGGCCTGCGCCGCGCGGACGCACGAGCTCGGGGTGAGCGGGCTGACGCGGGCCGCCCACGTCGCCGGAGGCGCGCGATGATCGCCGGCGCGTTCGACGCGATCGACCAGTGGCTCCGCCGCCGAGAGGTGGTGGAGGAGGTGACGGAGGCCTACTTCGCCTGGTGGCAGGAGTGCACCGCGGTCCGCGACGCGTATCGAACGTGGCTCGGTGCCGCGAGAGCCGACGCGGCGCCCGCCTTCGCGGGCTACGCCCTGGCCCTGGAGCGAGAGCAGCGCGCCGCGGAGGCATACGCGGCGCGGGCCAGTCGCCATCGCCAGCTCGTGGGCCGATGACACCCCGCGTACGCCGGGAGGTCGTCAAACGGCCGCAACGCGTCCAGAAGGGGCCCGATCTCACATGACCATCGGCACGAGCCTGTTCGTCATCGCGCTCGGCGCGATCCTGAGATACGCGGTCACCGGCCGGGTGCCCGGGATCGACCTGCAGACCGCCGGGGTGACCTCATCTGGGT
>JAXDHC010000316.1:0-12518 GCA_034664705.1 Solirubrobacteraceae bacterium | reverse complement strand
ATCATGTCCGGCGTGCCGATCATCTGGTACCCGGCGAGGCCGGCGATGATCTTCTCCTTCATCTTCTCCGGGTTGTCCCAGAGCTTCGTGTTCATGCCGACGATGTCGGCGTACGTCTGGCCGCCCTTCCAGTCGCCCTTCTCGAAGACGCAGTAGTCGTAGTACTGGCGCGCCTCCTTCTCCGTCGGGCGGCAGACCACGAGGGAGTAGGCGAAGACGAGGATCTCGCGGTTGAACTCCTCGCGGGCGATCCGCCGGAGCTCGTCGATGTAGCCCTTGGCGGTCTCGAGGTCGTCCCAGACGACGAACGCGATGTCGGCGTACTGCGCGGCGAACCGGCGTCCGGTCGGCGAGCCGCCGGCGAACAGGATCGCCGGGTGGGGCTGCTGGATCGGCTTCGGCCGCGACCACGCGGCCTTGAGCGTGTAGAAGTCGCCGTCGAGGTCGAACTCCTCGTCGGCGGTCCAGAGCCGGCGCACCGCCTCCGTCCACTCCTGCGCCTTGGCGTAGCGGGTCTCGTGGGCGCCGAACTCCGCGCCGAACATCTCCAGCTCGGGACGGTTCCAGCCGGCGACGATGTTCAGGCCGAAGCGCCCGTTGGAGATGTGGTCGACCGTCGTGCTCATCTTCGCGGCGACGAGCGGGTGGAAGACGGGGACGTGGCACGTCGCGACGACCATCGAGCGCTCGGTGATCGACGCCAGGCCGGCCGCCCACGTGAACGTCTCGTAGCTCGAGCCGTGGAAGTCCGACGGACCGCCGAAGCCCTTCCACCGCCCGACCGGGATGATGAGCTCGAGGCCCATCCCGTCGGCCTGCCGGACCAGCTTCTCGGTCAGGTCCCAGCGGGTGTCATAGGAGTTCTCGGCCGTGGTGATGGTCAGGCCGCGCCTCAGGTTCGCCCCGAACAGGCCGAGCTTGAGCTTGTTCTCGGTGAACAGGGGCGTGCTGCTCAGGCCCTCGACGACAGTTGCCACGGTTCGGTTCTCCTCGGGTCTCTGGGGCGGGCGCGCGGGTCCCGAGCGGTGAGCCCAGCGCGCGGGCGGCGATGGTGCCATGCAAGAGGCCAGGTGTCAATCGGCCTGACGCGCCGAGATTGACGTTTGGCTCCCGCTCTGAGTACAGTTCTACCATGCAAGTCGATCCTGCGCCCCAGTCCGGCGGCCCGATCCGCCGCGCCGGCAGCGGCCAGCTCCGGCAGGCCGTCCTGGAGCGGATCTCCCTCGCCATCACGAGCGGCCGGTACCCGCCCGACACGGCGCTGTCGGAGAGCGCCCTGGCGAGCGAGTTCGAGGTCAGCCGCACGCCCGTCCGCGAGGCGCTCAAGCAGCTGCAGGCCGAGGGCCTCGTGCGCGTCGTGCCGCGGGTCGGCACCTTCGTCGCCGAGCCGTCCCGGCGGGAGATCATCGAGCTCTTCCAGGTCAAGGAGGTCCTCGAGGGCCTGGCCGCGCGGCAGCTCGCCCTCCGCGGCCGCGTCCCCGAGCTCGAGCAGCTCGAGCGCAACGTCGAGCTCTCGGAGCGGGCCGTCGAGGCCGGCGACCACGACGCGTACGCCCGGCTCGTGCACGAGTTCCACCACCTGATCGTCGCCAGCTCCGACAACACGAAGCTGATCGCCCACAACGAGACACTGATGAACCAGCTCGCCTACGACCGCCTCGTCCGCACGACGCTCTCACGACCGGACCGCCCGAGCCACTCGGTCGCCGAGCACCGCACCATCCTCGAGCGGATCCTGGACAAGGACGCCTACGGGGCCGAGCAGGCGATGCGCGACCACGTGCGAGCGAGCTACCGGGTGCTGCTGATGGGCCTGGGCTCCGCCGAGGGCGCGACCGCCGCCGACGCGACCGACGCCCCGGGGGCCACCTCGTGAGCGCCGCCGACGGCGCGGCCGCCATCCGCAAGATCGTCACGACCGTCAGCGAGGTGCACACGGAGGCCGGACGACCGGTCGACGTCGTCACGCATCGCGTCGTGGTCGCCGCCGTCATCCGCAACCCGTGGCACGGGCTCGGCCACGTCGACGACCTGCAGCCGCTCGTCGCGGCGATCGCGCCGGCGGTGACGCGGGCGATCACGGACCGGGTGACCGAGGCGCTCGGCGGTCCCGACGCCGTCGCGGCCTTCGGCAAGGCGGCGATCGTCGGCGTCGACGGCGAGATCGAGCACGGCGCCGCGTTCATCCACACGCCCCACTTCGGCGACGCCTACCGCACCGCGGTCGACGGCACGTCGATCATCGCCTTCTCCGACCATCGCGCCGCGACGGGGACCCCGATCGTGGTGCCGCTCTGGCACAAGACCGCGAGCGCCACACGATCGCACTACCAGACGATCGAGCTCTGGATCGCCGACGCGCCGCGCCCCGACGAGATCGTCGTCGCCGGCGCGGGCTCGACCGGCCCCCGCCCGAACGCGCGCATCGGCGACCGCCTGACCGACCCGGCGACGGTCGCGGTCGAGACCGCCCGGTGATCGCCTGGGAGGAGCGCGGCCGCGGACCGGCCGTGATGTTCCTGCACGGCGTCGGGCTGGACCGCGAGATGTGGCGGCGCTGTCACGCCGGCATCCGCGACACCCACCGGGTCGTCCTCGCGGACCTGCCCGGCCACGGCGCATCGCCGCCGGCGCCGCCGGACGTCACGCTGGGCGACCTCGCCGCCGAGGTCGCCGAGGCCGTGACCGAGCCGGTCCACCTCGTGGGCTTCTCGCTCGGTGCGCTCGTCGCCGCGGAGCTCGCCCTCGCGGCGCCGGACCGCGTCCGCTCGCTCACGCTCGTCAACTCGGTCGCGAACCGCTCCGGCGAGGAACGCGCCGCCGTGCGCGAGCGCCTGCGCACCGCCGGCGACGCGTTCGAGGCCGGCGTCGAGCGCTCGCTCGACCGCTGGTTCTCCCCGTCGTGGACGCTCGAGGAGCCCGAGCTGCGCGAGCAGATCCGGGCGACGCTGCTGGGGACCGACCGCCCGTCCTACCTCGCGTGCTACCGGGTGTTCGCCGAGGCGGACGCCGAGCTGTGGCCGCGCCTGCCCGCCCTCAGCGCCCCCACGCTGGCGATCACCGGCAGCGACGACAGCGGCTCGACCCCGGCCATGACGCGCGCGCTCGCCGCCCGCGTCCCGGGCGCCACCGCCGTGGTCGTCGACGGCGTGCGACACCTGCTGCCGCTGGAACGCCCGGCGGCCCTCATGGAACCCCTCCTCCGGCACATCAGGAGCACCGATGACCACAGTCACGACTGACCTCGAGCGCTACGCGCACCACATCGGCGGCGCGTGGGCCGACCCCGCCGACGGCGCGTACTTCCCCAGCTACAACCCGGCGACGGCGGAGCCCTGGTACGAGGCCGCCCGCGGGACGGCCGAGGACGTCGACGCCGCGGTGCGCGCCGCGCGAGCGGCGTTCGAGGACCCGCGCTGGCGCGACATGACGCAGACCGCGCGCGGCCGCCTGCTGCGCCGCCTGGGCGACCTGATCGGCGAGCACGCCGAGGAGCTCGCGGTCGCCGAGTCGCGCGACAACGGCAAGCTCCTGCGCGAGATGCGCGGCCAGCTCGCCGCGCTGCCCGAGTACTTCTACTACTTCGCCGGAATGGCGGACAAGGTGCAGGGCGACGTCATCCCGGCGCTGCGCCCGGAGATCCTGAACTACACGCTGCGCGAGCCGATCGGGGTCGTCGGCGCGATCACGCCGTGGAACTCGCCGCTGCTGCTGACGAGCATGAAGCTCGCCCCCGCGCTCGCGGCCGGCAACACGATGGTGATCAAGCCCTCCGAGCACACGTCCGCGTCGCTGCTGCGCGTCGCGCCGCTGCTCGAGGAGGCGGGCTTCCCGCCCGGCGTGCTCAACGTCGTCACCGGCTTCGGCGCCGACGCCGGCGCGGCGCTCGTCGCCCATCCCGGCGTCGACAAGATCGCCTTCACGGGCAGCAGCCAGACCGGGCGCGCCATCGCGCGCGTCGCGGGCGACCGCCTCGCGCGCGTGAGCCTGGAGCTCGGCGGCAAGTCGCCGAACATCGTCTTCGACGACGCCGACCCGCACAACGCCGCCATGGGCATCGTCGCGGGCGTCTTCGCCGCGGCCGGCCAGACCTGCGTCGCGGGGTCGCGCGTGTTCCTCCAGGAGAAGGTCTACGACGACGTGCTCTCGCGCGTCGTCGACCGCGCGAGGACCATCCGCATCGGCGACCCGCTCGACCCCGAGACGAACCTCGGCCCGCTCGCCCTGCGCGAGCAGCTCGAGAAGGTCCGCCACTACGTCGAGCTCGGCGTCGAAGAGGGCGCGCGCATCGCGCACGGCGGCGGCGAGCCGTCCGACACGCCCGGCGGGTGGTTCTTCGAGCCGACGGTCTTCGTCGACGCGCACAACGACATGCGGATCGCCCAGGAGGAGATCTTCGGCCCGGTCGTCGCGGTCATGCCGTTCTCGGGCGAGGAGGAGCTGATCCGCCTCGCCAACGCGACGGACTTCGGCCTCGCCGCCGGAGTCTGGACGCGCGACGTCGCGCGGGCGCACCGCGTCGCGGCGCGCCTGGACGCCGGGACGGTGTGGATCAACACCTACCGCAGCATGTCGCCGATGTCGCCGCTGGGCGGCTTCAAGAGCAGCGGGCTGGGCAAGGAGAACGGCTTCGAGGTCATGCGCGAGTACACCCGGGTGAAGAGCGTCTGGGTCAACACGAGCGACGAGCCGACGCCCGACCCCTTCGTGATGCGATGAGGATCGTCGCGATCGTCGGGTCGCCCGCTCCGGGCAAGACCTCCACGGCGGCCGAGGCGGTCCTCGCGGGCGCCCGGGCCCACGGCGCCACCGACACGCCGCTGTTCGTCCTGGGGCAGGACCCGGCCGCCGGCGCGGCGCCCGACCGCGGCGCCGTCCATCAGGCGATGCGCGGCGCCGAGGGCTTCGTGCTCGCCACGCCGATGTACCGCGCGACGTACAGCGGGCTGCTCAAGACGCTGCTCGACGAGGTCCCGCGCGGGCAGTACGGCTCCACCGACCTGCCGCTCACCGCGCGGCCGGTCGCCGTCGTCGGCACCGGCGCGTCGGCCCACCACTTCCTCGGGATCGACCCGCTCGTCGCGTTCCTCGTGCGCTGGTTCGGCGCGTACGTCGTCCCCCCGGCGTTCTACGCCGACGCGACGGCGTTCGACGAGTCGGGCGCCCTCGTCGAGGCCCCCGCGGCCGCGGCCCACGCCCTGGGGGCGGCGACGGCGGGGCTCGCCGCCGCCATCCGCGGGTCGGCGGCGCTGGGCGCGGCGCGCCCGCAGGTCTGACGCCGCTCGCGCGGGCGCCGGCGCGTCACGCCGGTCGTCCCCGCGGCGCGATCCCCTAGGGACGATTCCCAATGGTCGGCGCCGCCTCGGTCCGGCACGCTCGATCACATGCAGAGACGAGATCGGGACCACACGACATCGACCGGGCCGCGACCGCTGTATCGCGAGCCCGAGGACCGGATGATCGCCGGCGTGTGCGGCGGCGTGGCGAAGCACCTCGGCGTCGATCCGCTGATCGTCCGCCTGAGCGCCGTCGCGCTCGCCTTCGCCGGCGGCGCCGGGCTCGTCGCCTACCTGGCCGCCTGGCTGCTCGCCCCGCTGGGGCCACCGGCCGCGGCGCCGCCGAGCCCCTCGCCCGCGCCGCCCGTGCGGGTGTACAACCTCGTGGACGTGCCGTCGGCCCACCAGCGGCCGACGACGTCCGGCTCGGTGCGGGCATGAGGACCGGGTGGCCCTCCGAGGGTCATCCCCTAGGGACGATTCCCAATGGTGCGCGAGCCACCGTCCCGGCAGTCTGATCGACATGGAATCGCGAGATCAGGACCCCGCGGCACCGCAGGCCGGCGAGCCCCCCGGCGAGCCTCCGACCCCAGAGCCGCCCGCGACCGAGCCGCCCACCACCGAGCCGCCTGCCACGGAGCGCCCCACGACCGCCGCCCCGGCGACCGAGGCCCCGGCCGGCGGCGCCCCTCCCCACGAGCCCCCCGCCGGCGACCCGCCCCCCACGGGCGCCGCGAGCACAGGCGGCGCGGCCGACGCGCCGCGCCGCCTGTACCGCTCGCGCGACGACCGCATGGTCGCGGGCGTCTGCGGCGGCCTGGCGCGGTACTTCGGGATCGACCCGGTCATCGTCCGCGTCGCCGCCGTCGCCCTCGTCTTCGCCGGCGGCGCCGGCCTGCTCGCCTACCTGGCCGCATGGCTGCTCGTGCCCGACGAGGCGGCGGCCGCCGGGCGCGGCCCCGGGCGGACGGCGACGGTCGCCGGGGCGGTGCTGCTCGTCTTCGCCGTCACGACGATCGTGCCCTTCTGGGGCGGCCCGTTCGGCGGCAACTGGGGCGGCCCCTTCGCGGGACTCCTCTGCCTCGCGCTGCTGGGCCTCGGCGTGTGGTGGCTGGCCTCCGGCGAGCATCCCGCCGGCAGCGCGCGCGACGTCCTGCGCCGGGCCGGCCTGGGCCTGGCGATCCTCGCGCTCTGCGGGATCCTCGCGGTCGGCGCGGCCTGGGCCACGGCCGTCGGCGGCGGGACCGTCGTCGCGGTCGTCGTCATCGTGGCGGGCGTGTGGGTCGCCGCCGGCGCCGTCCTCGGCGGGACGCGGTGGCTGATCCTCCCCGCCCTGGCGCTGGCCCTGCCCGCGGGCGTCGTCTCCGCGGCGAACATCGACGTCGACGGCGGCATCGGCGACCGCCAGTACCGTCCCGCGGCCGCGACCGCCGTCCACCCGGTCTACCGCCTGGGCGTCGGCCGCCTGGTCGTCGATCTGCGCAACGCCGACCTCGGCGCGGGCGACCGGCGCATCGACCTCAAGCTCGGCATCGGCGAGGCGGTCGTCGCCGTGGACCCGGGCGTCTGCGTCACCACCCACGCGCGCATCGGCGCGGGCGAGGTCGGCGTGTTCGACCGCACCTCCGGCGGCATCGACGTGGACTGGCAGGACGACCGCACCGCGCTGTCAAGAACGCCGCGCGTGGTCATCGACGCGAACATCGGCGTGGGCGCGCTGCGCGTCACCCAAGACGATCCCCAGGCCGTCAGCGGTCACGACTTCGGCACGACCGCCGCCGACGGGGGCAACGACGCGTGCGTGGGTGGGCGCAATGGATAGGCGGCGCCTCGACCCGGTGCCGCTCGTGGCGGGGCTCGGGATCGCCGCCTTCGGGGCGATCCTGCTCCTCGACCAGCTCGACGTCCTCGACCTGCGCTTCGCCGCGCTCGGCCCGCTGGCCTGCGCCGTGCTGGGGGCGATCCTGCTGGCCACCGGACTCGCTCGGCGCGACTGAGCACCGCTGGCATCATGCGGGCGAGCATGGCCACCGGCCCCGCCCCCGTCCTGCGCCGAGACACCGAGCATCGCGTGCTCGGCGGCGTGTGCGCGGGGCTGGGGCGCCACCTCGGCGTCGATCCGCTGATCGTGCGCGTCGCGTTCGTCGCGGCGGCGACCGCGGGCGGCGTCGGCGTCGCCCTCTACGTGCTCGCGTGGCTCTTCGTCCCGGCCGGCGACGCGCCCGCGGCGGCGATGCGGCTGCGCACCGGCCGCGGCGCGGTCGAGATCGCCCTCGGCGTGGCGCTGCTGGCCCTGAGCGCGCTGCTCACCTTCCGGGCGCTCGGCATCTGGTTCTCCGACGTCGTCGTCTGGCCCGTCGTGCTCGTGGCGGCGGGCGGCGCACTGCTCTGGCGCTCCTGGCTGGGTGGCGGCCCGCGCCCCGGGGCGGCCGCCGCGGCCGCGCGACACGTCGTGCTCCGCGTCCCCAGCGCGGCCGGCGTCCCGACGCCCGCCGCCGCCGAGCCGCCGCTCACGCCGGCCGATCGCGCCGTGCTCGTCTCGCGCACGAGCCTCGGCGTCGCGCTCGTGATCGCCGCCGGCCTCGCGTTCCTCAGCGCCACGGGCGCCCTGAGCGCGGCGCGCGACGTCGTCCTGTCGGTGCTCGTCGTGGCCGTGGTGCTCGGCGTGATCTTCGCGCCGTGGGTGCTGCGGCTCGCGCGCACGCTCACCGACGAGCGCGCCGAGCGCATCCGCTCGCAGGAGCGCGCGGAGATGGCCGCCCACGTCCACGACTCGGTCCTGCAGACGCTCGCGCTCGTCCAGCAGCGCTCCGACGACCCGCGCGCGGTCGCCGCGCTGGCCCGCCGCCAGGAGCGCGAGCTGCGCGCGTGGCTGACCCGCCGGGCGCCCGCCGCGGGCGAGCCGCCGCGCCTGGGCGCCGCGCTGGAGACCGCCGCCGACGAGGTCGAGCGCGACCATGGCGTCGCGGTCGAGGTCGTGACGGTCGGCGACGCCGACCTCGACCCGCGCGGCGAGGCGCTCGTCGCGGCCGCGCGCGAGGCGATGGTCAACGCCGCGAAGTTCGGCGGCGACTCGACCGTCGACGTGTACGCGGAGGCGCTCGACGGCGACCTGCAGGTCTACGTGCGCGACCGCGGGCCCGGCTTCCGCCCGGACGACCTGCCCGCCGACCGCCGCGGCGTGCGCGAGTCCATCGTGGGCCGCATGGCCCGCCACGGCGGGAGCGCGGCGATCCACTCGTCGCCGGGCGCCGGCACCGAGGTCGAGCTGACGATGCCCCGGAGCGGCGCGTGACCGGACCGCGGGTCCTCATCGTCGACGACCACCAGCTCTTCCGCGCGGGCGTCCGCGCGGAGCTCGAGGGCCTGATCGACATCGCCGGCGACGCGGCGACGGTCGAGGACGCCCTGCGCGAGATCGGCGCGCTGGGCCCCGACGTCGTGCTCCTCGACGTGCACATGCCCGACGGCGGCGGCGTCGAGGTCATCCGCCGCGCGATCGCCGAGGGCGACCCGCCGCGCTTCCTCGCCCTCTCGGTGTCGGACGCGGCCGAGGACGTCATCGCCGTCATCCGCGCCGGCGCCCGCGGCTACGTGACGAAGTCGATCTCCGGCCCCGAGCTCGCCGACGCGGTGCGCCGCGTGCACGACGGCGACGCCGTCTTCTCCCCCAAGCTCGCCGGCTTCGTCCTCGACGCGTTCGCCGGCGGCCCGCCCGCCCCGGCGCCCGGGGTCGCCGACGACGACGCGCTGGACCACCTCACGCCCCGCGAGCGCGAGGTCCTGCGCCATCTGGCGCGCGGCTATCTCTACAAGGAGATCGCGCTGCGGCTCGGCATCTCGGCGAAGACGGTGGAGGCGCACGTGTCGGCGGTGCTGCGCAAGCTCCAGCTCTCCAACCGCCACGAGCTGTCGCGCTGGGCCGTCGAGCGCCGGCTCCTCGAATGAGCGAAGGGCGGCGGCCTGTTCGGCCACCGCCCCGCTCTGTACCCCTGCGTCGTCCTCGGTCGAGGAAGCTCTAGGTCGTCTGCGGCAGCGGGCAGGCGAAGCCGAAGACGGGATGCGGCTGCGAGGCGCTGCCCCGGCGGATCTCGCGGTCCGGGGCGCGTATCCGACCGCGGGCGTTGGGCCGGTCGATCCGGATGACGTCGATGCCGCCCGCGACGTTCAGCCCGTAGACGATCTCGCGCGCCGGGTCGCTCGGCGCGAAGTACGCCGCCCAGTACTCACCCTCGGAGACGAAGTAGCCGACCTGCTTGATGTCGCGCGGATCGGAGATGTCGAGGAAGCGGACGCCCTGGTCGTACCAGCCCTGCGCGATGAGGCCGCGGTCCTCGTCGAACCAGTGCGCCGAGCAGTTCACCGTCGTCGGGACGCCGTCCGGGTTCGACCGGCCCTCGAGCTCCATCAGCTCGTTGAGCTCCGTCGTCCACATGTCGAGCAGGGCGAGCTTGCGCGTGCCGTCGGCATTCCTCTCGCCGGTGATCTGCCACGTCTGGAGCGATCCCTGCCCGTCGCAGCCCGGTCGCAGGTAGTCCTCCTCCGTGACCGCGAGGACGTTGCCGGCGCGGCCGGCACGGCTGCGCACCGTCGGGCGGGCGGAATTCGACAGGGACAGGCCCGTCCGCATCGAGTTGTGGTGCAGGAAGTCCAGCGGGGAGCCGTTCGCGCTGCCCGGGTCGAGGCTCGGCCCGCTGTTGCCGGTGTTCGTCACCGCCGGGTCGCTGCGGTAGAGCAGCGCCGGGCGCAGCGGGTCGGTGATCGTCGTCGTGTCGTAGCCGAAGGTGCCGTCCTCGCCCGTGACCCACGCGATGCCCGACGGGTCGACGTCCACGTCGTGGGTGAACCCGCCGCCCGGGACGGTCAGCGCGCCCAGGTACTCCGGGTGCGCGGGGTCGGACAGGTCGTAGACGGTGAGGCCCTCGTCCGAGCCCGTCGTCCACAGGTAGCGGCAGTCCTGGATGCAGTTGGCGATGTGGCCGTTGCGCGAGCCGGGACTGCCGATGAGCGGGTCGGCGGCCGCCGTGGGGACCTGCGTCGGGGTGGCCGAGAGCAGCACCGGCAGCCGCGGGTTCGTCGCGTCGATCACGTAGAGGACGCCGACCGTGCTGAAGCTCGGGTCGTTCGTGATGATCACGAGGTCGCGGCCGCCGACGTGGCCGACGTCGACGTCCTCGTTCTCGAAGTGCGGCAGCGCCAGGCGGCTCAGCAGGACCGGCGTCGCCGGCCGCGCAATGTCGTAGATCCCGAGGCCCGTGGCGCTCGTGACGTACATCGTCCGGCCGTCGGTGCCGAACCGCGCGCCGATCGCGCCGACGGCGTCCGGCAGCGTGCCGAGGTGCTCGACGTTGTCGGACTGAAAGAGGGGAGCCGCCTGCGCCTGGGGGGCGCTCACCACCGTCGCAAGGAGAGCGGCGCAGGCGGCCAGGAGGGGGGCGATGCGACGGGACATGACACCCGCAACGCACCCGCCCGCGAAAACTTGCGCGGTTCTGTGTGCCACATCGCACTTGCGTGCGGCGGACCCGTCCTGACAGAGTCGCGCGAACAGGCCCGACCCGGGGGGCCGGGCCGAGAGCGGAAGGGGCCGCAATGGCCGACCGCGTGTTGTTCATCAGCTGGGGAACCGTCGTGCGCGGGCGCGAGGAGCGTGCGCTCGAGGCCTTCAACGACGTCATCGGGCTCTACGGGCGCCTCCAGCAGGAGGGCGGTATCGAGGCGTTCGACGTCGCCCTGCTCGAGCCCAACGCCGCCATCCGCGGCTACTTCCAGATCCACGGCTCGGCGCAGCAGCTCGCCGCGCTGCGCGTGAACGAGGACTTCCGCCGGGCGATCACCGACGCCGAGCTCGTCGTGGAGGACCTCAGCCTGGTCGAGGGCTCGACCAACGAGGGCGTCGCCCGCGACACGGCGCTCTTCCAGGAGCGCATCGCGCTGGTGGCGCAGATGGCCTGAGCCGCCGCTCGCTGCGTGCCCCGCCGGCGACGGCGGGGCGCAGCGGGGACTCAGGTTGACGGCGGGGCCCCCCGGGTACCCCGGGACCCGATGGACGACCGCCGCTTCCGCCCGTTCCTCCACGCGCTGATCGAGTCGGTCGGCACGCGGACGGATGCGCAGACCGACCAGCTCGCGCTGGCGCTCGGGAACCGCTGCTGGCCCGGGGGATCGTCTGACCGCACCGAGCCCTCCGGACGCGACTGGGTGCGCCGCTGGGGCCCGCGGCGCCTCGGCCCGGTGGCGCTCCACTGCTCGTGCGCGCAGGGCCGCTGCCGCCTCTGCAACTGACCGCCCGGTGCGGCCGGCCGCGCGGGGCGGCGGGGCAATAGTGTTCCGCCCGCATGTTCGCCAAGGTCCTGGTCGCCAATCGCGGTGAGATCGCCGTGCGCATCGTCCGCGCGCTCGAGGAGCTCGGCGTGGCGTCCGTGGCGGTGTACTCCGATCTCGATCGCGACGCGCTGCACGTCAAGCGCGCCGACGAGGCCTACCGGCTCGGCGGCCCCACGGCGGCCGAGAGCTACCTGAACGTCGAGCGGATCATGGAGGTCGTCCGCGAGTCCGGCGCCGAGGCCGTCCATCCCGGCTACGGCTTCCTCGCCGAGAACGCCGCGTTCGCGCGTGCGTGCGAGGACGCGGGGATCGTCTTCATCGGCCCGCCGGCGAGCGCCATCGAGGCGATGGGCTCGAAGACCCGCGCCCGCGAGCTCATGCAGGCCGCCGGCGTCCCGATCGTGCCGGGCACGACCGAGCCCGTGGCGACGGTGGAGGACGCGCGCAAGGTCATCGCCGACGACATCGGCTACCCGGTCGCCGTCAAGGCGGCGGGCGGCGGTGGCGGAAAGGGCTTCCGCGTCGCGCTGTCCGAGGACGAGCTCGAGGCCGCCTTCGAGGGCGCGGCCCGCGAGGGCGAGAAGTTCTTCTCCGACGCGACGGTCTACCTCGAGCGCTACCTGCCCGACCCGCGCCACGTCGAGGTGCAGGTCCTCGCCGACGGCCACGGCACCACCATCCACCTGGGCGAGCGCGACTGCTCCATCCAGCGCCGCCACCAGAAGCTCATCGAGGAGTCCCCGGCGCCGCCCTGGGTCGTCGACGAGGCGCTGCGCGAGCGGATCGGCCGGATCGCCGTCGAGGCGGCCGAGGCGGTCGACTACCGCGGCGCCGGCACGATCGAGGGGCTGCTGCAGGACGGCGAGTACTACTTCCTCGAGATGAACACCCGCGTCCAGGTCGAGCACTGCGTGA
>JAXDHC010000315.1:0-6756 GCA_034664705.1 Solirubrobacteraceae bacterium | reverse complement strand
GGCGCTGGGCCATCAACTTCGCCGCGGTTGTGCGGCGCCTCCGCCGGCGCCGCTAGCCCCTCCCCGCCGGCGAGTAGACCGCATCACCCGAGTACCACCCGGACCTGGCGCGCGATTTCGAGGTCTTCGCGCGATCGGATGACGAGTGAGCGCACCGCCGCGTGCGGGGCTGACACATCGGCGTCACCGTCCACGGTGTCGTTGAGCTCGCGATCCAAGGCAAGGCCGAAGAAGCTGAGTCCGTCCGCCGCGCTGGCGCGGACCGCCGGCGCACGCTCGCCGACGCCGCCCGTGAACACGAGCGCGTCCATCCCGCCGAGGGCGGCCGCCATGGCGGGGATGCCGGCCCGTAGGCGGTGCGCGTAGACGTCGACCGCGAGGCGCGCGGCATCGTCGGACCGTCCGAGGATCTCGCGCATGTCGGCGGTACCCGCGAGCGCCAACAGGCCTGACTCGTGCTCGAGCGCGCCGGCCATCTCTGCGACGGTGAGTCGCTCGCGCTCCAGCAACCACAGCAGGAGCCCCGGATCGACGGAGCCCGACCGCGTCGCCATGACCAGGCCCTCCAACGGCGTGAAGCCCATCGTGGTGTCGACGGAGCGGCCGTCGCGCACCGCGGCGAGCGAGGCGCCGGCGCCGAGGTGGCAGGTGACCACACGTCGGGCGCCGCACATCTCAGCCGCGCGCCGTGCCGCGTACGCGTGCGAGAGCCCGTGGAAGCCGTAGCGGCGCACGCCCCAGCGCTCGCGCCAGGCCGCGGGCACGGCGTAGGTCGCGGCCGCGGGCGGCAACGTCGCGTGGAAGGCGGTGTCGAAGCAAGCCACCGCGGGCGTGTCGGGCAGGGCACGGCGCGCGACCGCCAGGGCGGCGAGCGACTTCGGCTGATGCAGCGGCGCGAGATCCGTGAGCGCTCGCAGCTCGTCGACCACGTCGGCGTCGATGCGGATGGGCCCGCGGAAGCGCTCGCCGCCGTGGACAATGCGATGGCCGACGGCATCGACGGCGCCCATGTCGCCGATCCTGTCGGCCAGCGCAGCCTCGTCGACCTCGGCGCGCGGCGCTGCGATGTCGGCGTCTGCGAGCAGTGCGTCGTCGGGCCCGAGCAGCCGTAGCTTCAGGCTGCTCGAGCCGGCGTTGACGACGAGGATCCGCACCGGCGGGTCAACCGGTGGGGAGGACCCAGTCGCGCACGTCGGGCATGTCCTCGCCGGTCTCGCGCGTGTGCGCGCGGTGGCGCAGGCGCTCGTCGACCATGTCCTGGCGGGATTGTGCCGCGCGGGCGCCAAGCCCCGGCACGCGGTCGATGACATCGATGACGAGGTGGAAGCGATCCATGTCGTTGAGCATCACCATGTCGAACGGCGTGGTGGTGGTGCCCTCCTCCTTGTAGCCGCGCACGTGGAGGTTGTGGTGGTTGGTCCGTCGGTAGGTCAGCCGGTGGATGAGCCACGGGTAGCCGTGGTAGGCGAAGATCACCGGCCGATCAGGCGTGAACAGGGCGTCGAACTCGTGGTCGGGCATGCCGTGCGGGTGCTCGCTCTCGGGCTGCAGGCGCATGAGGTCGACGACGTTGACGACGCGCACCTTCACGTCGGGCAGCCGCTCGCGCAGGATGGCGGCGGCGGCCACGGTCTCGAGCGTCGGGGTGTCGCCGGCACATGCGAGCACGACGTCCGGTTCGCGGCCGCCGTCGTTGCCGGCCCACTGCCAGATCCCGATCCCTCGCGTGCAGTGTGGGATCGCCTCGTCCATCGACAGGTACTGCAGGGCGGGCTGCTTGCCGGCGACGATGACGTTGACGTACTGGCGGCTGCGCAGGCAGTGGTCGGTGACCGACAGCAGGCAGTTGGCGTCCGGCGGGAGGTAGACGCGGACGATCTCAGCCTTCTTGTTGACGACGTGGTCGATGAAGCCGGGATCCTGGTGGCTGAAGCCGTTGTGATCCTGGCGCCAGACATGCGACGTCAGCAGGTAGTTGAGCGACGCGATCGGCCGCCGCCACGGGATGTCGTTGGTGACCTTCAACCACTTGGCGTGCTGGTTGAACATCGAGTCGACGATGTGGATGAACGCCTCGTAGCAGTTGAAGAGCCCGTGGCGGCCCGTCAGCAGGTAGCCCTCGAGCCAGCCCTGGCAAAGGTGCTCGCTCAGGATCTCCATGACCCGGCCGGCGGGCGCCAGGTGGTCGTCGGTCGGCAGCGTCTCTGCCAGCCACTGGCGATCGGTGGCCTCGAGCACCGCGCCGAGCCGGTTCGAGGCGGTCTCGTCTGGCCCGAACACCCGGAAGCTCTGGCGGTCTGCGTCCTGGCGCACGACGTCGCGGAGGAACTCCCCGAGGACTCGAGTGGCCTCGGCCTGGCTGGATGCCGGAGCGGGCACGTCGACGGCGTAGCTGCGGAAGTCGGGGAGGCGCAGGTCGCGCAGGAGCAGGCCGCCGTTGGCGTGTGGGCTTGCGCCCATGCGGCGCCCGCCGCTCGGCGCGTGTGCGAGCACCTCTACGCGCGGCGCGCCGTCGGCGTCGAACAGCTCCTCCGGTCCGTAGCTGCGCAGCCATGCCTCAAGCGCGGCGAGATGGTCCGGTCGCGAGCGGACCTCGGAGAGCGGGACCTGGTGCGCGCGGAACGTCCCCTCGGCCGGGAGCCCGTCCACCTCCTTGGGTCCCGTCCAGCCCTTCGGCGTGCGAAGCACGATCATCGGCCATCGCGGTCGCTCCTTTGCGCGGCCGGAGCGCGCCTCGGTCTGAATCTCGGCGATGCGGCCCAGCGCGCGGTCGAGCGTCGCCGCCATCAGCTGGTGCATCTGCTCGGGGTCGTCACCCTCGACGAAGTACGGCTCGTGGCCGTAGCCCTCCATAAGCGAGCGCAGCTCGCCGTGCGGGATGCGGGCGAGCACCGTCGGGTTGGCGATCTTGTAGCCGTTGAGATGCAACACCGGCAGCACCGCGCCGTCGGTCGCCGGGTTCAGGAACTTGTTCGAGTGCCAGCTCGCCGCGAGCGGCCCGGTCTCCGCCTCGCCGTCACCGATCACACAGCACACGAGCAGCTCGGGATTGTCGAGCGCGGCGCCGTACGCGTGCGCGAGCGCGTAGCCGAGCTCGCCGCCCTCGTGGATCGAGCCCGGCGTCTCGGGGGCGACATGGCTCGGGATGCCCCCGGGAAACGAGAACTGGCGAAACAGTCGCCGCAGGCCGTCCTCGTCGAGGCCGATGTCGGGATAGACCTCGCTGTAGGTACCCTCGAGGTACGTGTTCGCCACCAGCCCAGGCCCACCGTGGCCGGGGCCGGTGACGAAGATGGCGCTCAGATCCCGCTCCCGGATCGCGCGGTTCATGTGGGCGTAGAGGAAGTTCAGCCCCGGTGTGGTGCCCCAGTGCCCGAGGAGGCGCGGCTTGACGTGCTCGGGTCGCAGCGGCTCGCGCAGCAGCGGGTTGTCCAGCAGGTAGATCTGGCCCACCGACAAGTAGTTCGCAGCGCGCCAGAAGGCCTGCAGGCGGTCGAGCTCTGCCCGATCGATCGACGCTGCGATCTCGGTTTGGTTCATGCGGTGTCCCTTCGCCGAGGTGGGGTTATCCGCGCGTGCTCAGCCGACGGGGCGCGCGTACGCCGTGGAGCGGCGGTCGCGCGCCGCCAGCACCGCGCCGAGACGCCGGGCGGCGATCTTCCCGGGTGGCGACCACAGGGGCAAGGCGCTGACCTCGCCGGGATCGGCCTCGTCGGCGAGATCGCGCTGCAGCCACAGCGGGCCGCGGCCGGTCAGCAGCTGGGCCCGAAGCACCGGCCGGTACGGGCGCGGCAGGACCGGAGCGCCCGCGAGCGCCGCGATGTCCTCGGCCGCGCAGTCGGCCTGCAGCGTAGCCAGGCCGCCCTGTTTGGGCAGCCTCGTGGTCGCGTCGCCGACGGCCCACACGTCGGGTGTGCGGCGCACGCGACAGTGCTCGTCGGCGACGAGGAAGCCCTCGATGTCGGCGCGCAGCCCAGCCAGCTCGGGCCCGAAGGCGCGCGGCAGCGCGACGACCCGGTCGACGTCGACGTGGAGCGGCGCCGGCCGGGTCGTGATGCTCAGCGGTGTCCCGGCGCGGACCATGGCGATGGCGCTTCCGTGGAAGCGGACCCCGGCGTCGGACAGCTCCTGGCTGACGGCGGCGGAGGCGGTCGCACCGAACTGCGCGAGCGGCGCGCGCTCGGGGCTGATGAGCATGAGGTCGACCTGGGCCCGACCGCGTCGCCGGAGATGGCGCGCCGTCATGAGCGCCAACTCGTAGGCGGGCAGCTCCCAGGCGCACCGGCTAGGCACCACGAACGCGATTCGTCGCACCGACCGGGACTCTGCGTCGCCGAGCAAATGCGCCCACTGTGCGTGGTCGCCCGCCGGCCACCACGTGAGCCCGGCCGGGATGGCGACGACCGGCCGGGCGCCGACGGCGATCAGTAGCGCGTCGTAGGGCAGCTGTGCGCCGAGTGCGGTTCGCACCACGTGGGCGTCGGTGTTCACGCTCCGGACGACGTCGCGCACGAGCCGGGCGTTCGCCATGCCGGCGATGTCGGCGACCGGCAGGCAGCCGGCGCGCCCGGCGCCGAAGGGCTCGGCTGGGCGGAGCGCGTGAAGGTGAAACGCCTGACGCGGCTCGATCAACGTGAGGTCGACGTGCTCGGCGGCGAGCTCGCGTAGGGCGAGCAGCGCCTCGAGCCCGGCGACGCCACCGCCGGCCACGAGGACCCGAAATCGCGCGGGACCGTTCATGCCGTCATCGTCGCCGCCGCGCGCGCGGCCGCCATCGGCGCCCGGCCGCGCTCGTGCTGCGGACAATTACGGGCACGCGCCCGCCCTCGGATCGGCCGGCGGCCGGCGGGGCCTGCGGGTTTCTACTGACCGATCCGGCGGCGCGGTGCGGAGGCTGGTGGGGGTGTCCGGCCCTAGTCTCCGGGCATGTCATCAACGGCTCCGTCGCCCACCGCTCGTGGGGCAATTACCATCGTGCTGGCCGACGACCACAACGTCGTCCGCTCCGGCCTGCGGCTCCTGCTCAACGCCGAGGACGACTTCGAGGTCGTGGCGGACGCCGGCGACGCGGAGGCGGCGCTGCGCACGGTCCTGGGGCACAAGCCAACGGTGCTCGTGCTCGATCTCAACATGCCCGGTGAGGTGACGTCGCTCGCGGCGATCCCGCAGGTCCGGGAGCGCTCGCCCGGGACCGCGGTCGTAGTGCTGACGATGCAGGAGGACCCGTCGTTTGCGCGCCATGCCCTTCAGGCCGGCGCGCTCGGCTACGTCCTCAAGGATTCCGCCAACGCGGAGCTTGTCGAGGCCGTCCGTCGTGCGGCGGCCGGTGAGACCTACCTGGCGCCGCGCCTCGGAGCCGCGCTGGCGGCCGCGCCGCCCGAGCCCGAAGGGGCGGCGGAGGACCTCACTCCGCGCGAGGTCGAGATCCTGCGCCTGATCGCGCTCGGTCACACGAACGTCGAGATCGGCGCGCAGCTGTTCCTCTCGGTGCGCACTGTCGAGTCGCACCGTGCGCACATCCAGCAGAAGCTGCGCCGCTCCACGCGGGCCGAGCTCGTGCGCTATGCGCTCGACCACCACCTCCTCGAGGGCTGAGGCGAGCGCGCGGCCGGCCGCGCGGCCGAGCAGGACGGCAGGGAGGTCTGACCATGGTGCCGTCGCCCCGTCCACCGCTCTCGCGCGACGCCGTCACGATCATCGTCGACCGCACACGGGGATGCGCGCGGCGCTGAGCAAGCGCCTGAGCGTCGAGCCCGACCTCACGGTCATCGCGGCGGTGTCGGGCCTCCAGGAGGCCCAACGCGTCCTCCGCCGGTAGCCGCCTCGGGTCACGCTCGTCGATCTCGCCGCCCGCGGCGACCACGGTGCGCCGGCGTCACGGCGCTGCGCGGCACACGTCCGCCCACGGCGGTCGTCGTGCTCGGCGTCGTCGACGATCCCGCCCTCGAATCACCACGTCGCGTGCGCGGGCGCATCGGCGAGGATCCTCATGGACAGCGCCCGCCGAGGAGCTTCGTGTGCGCGGTGCGCGCCGCCGGACGTCGCCCGGCCCGACTTCGGGTCGTGCCGCCCGAGCGCTAAGCGAATCAGCCGGTCCTGGCCGCGGCGGTCGCCGCGCCGTCGGCCCGGGCGGCGGGGATCACGGCGCGCACGCTCGTCCCTCGGCCGGGCTCGGAGGCGATCTCGTGGCGGCCGCCGGCGAGCCGGATGCGCTCGCGCATACCGATCAATCCGAAGCCGTCGGTCGTGCCGTCGACCGGGAACCCGCGGCCATCGTCGGTGACGAGGACGTCGACCGTTCCGTCCTGCTCTGTGACCCGCACCGTGACGGTCGTCGCGTTCGCGTGCTTGACGACGTTCGTCAGCGCCTCCTGCACGACGCGGTACACGGTGGTCTCGATCGCCGCCGCGAGCCGGGGTGCCTGGTCGCCGGACTCGTAGCGCGGGTCGGTCTCGAGGGTGATGTCGAGTCCTGACAGCACGCCCGAGCGCTCGACGAGCGCCTCGAGCGCGGGTTGCACGCCGAGCTGGTCCAGCGCCGCGGGGCGCATGTCGGTGATGAGGCTGCGCATCGCCCGGATGCTCGTGTCGACGTGCTGGATCGCCTGCGCGACGGCCGCCTCGAGCTGGTCCGGGTCGGCGCGGGCGAGAGCGCCGAGCCGGAGCTTGACCGCGGCGAGCTCCTGCAGGCTGTCGTCGTGCAGCTCCCGAGCCCAGCGCCGGCGCTCGAGCTCCGACGCCTCCACGCTGCGGCGC
>JAXDHC010000314.1:0-2530 GCA_034664705.1 Solirubrobacteraceae bacterium | reverse complement strand
TCGATGCCAACATGGTGCGTTCCGCGCTGCCGAACGTCCCGCTGCCCGAGATGGACATCCTCATCGTCGAGAACGTCGGCAACCTCGTGTGCCCGGCCGAGTTCCGCATCGGCGAGGACGTGCGGGTCATGGTCTCCTCGGTCACCGAGGGGGAGGACAAACCGCTGAAGTACCCGCTGATGTTCCGGGCGTGCGAGCTCGTGATCGTCAACAAGATCGACCTGCTCGAGCACCTCGACTACGACCTCGGGCTGTTCCTCCACCACCTCGACGCGGTGCACCCCGGCGTGCCCCGGATGCTCGTCAGCGCCCGCACCGGGGAGGGCGTCGACGCCTGGCGCGACTGGCTCATCGGGCTCACCGAGCGCGCGGGGGCGCCCGCGTGAGGGCACCGCCCGGCCACGACCTGCTCGGCGCGCGGCTCGACGAGCGCATCCGGGCCGGCGAGCGGATGTTCGCCGCCGAGGCCGACCGGATCGCGCGCCTGTGCCATCGCATGGCCGGGCGGTTCGTGCGCGGCGGGCGGCTCATCGCCCTGGGGGCGGGCGGCGCCGACCGCTCCGACGTGCGCCACGTCACCGTCGAGTTCGTCCATCCCGTGATCGTCGGCAAGCGCGCGCTGCCGGCGCTCGGGCTGTCCGCCGAGGGCGGCGGGCTCGTGGCGCAGATCGAGCTCGTCGCCGAGCCCGACGACGTGGCGATCGCCTTCGGCGACGGTCCGGAGGTCCACGCGGCGGTCGCGGTCGCCGCGCGCCGCGGCTGCCTGACGATCGGCTTCGGGCCGGTCGGCGCGGAGTTCGCCTTCGCCGCCCCGAGCGACGACCCGTTCGTCCGCCAGGAGCTCGTCGAGACGCTGTACCACGTGCTCTGGGAGCTCGTGCACGTCTTCTTCGACCACCGCGGCCTGCTCGAGGGGCGCCCCGCGGGGGCGGTCAGCGACGCGGGCGCGTCGAGCTTCCTCTACCCGTTCCTCGACGAGCGCGAGGACGATCTCGAGGCGATCGTGGCCGACGTGCGCGCGTCGGTGCTCATGAAGGCGGCGGAGGTCGCCGCGCTGCGCACGCAGACGCTGTCCGAGGGGCGAGAGGCGCTGCTCGCCGCCGCGTCGGAGCTGCGCGACGGGTTCGCCCGCGGCGGCCGGCTGCTCGCGCTGGGCAACGGCGGCTCGGCGACCGACGCGATGGACGTCGTCGCGGACTTCCGCTCGCCGCCGCCGGGCGCCGGCTGGCCGCCGCGCCCGGCGCTGGACCTCACCGAGGACACGGCGATCCTGACGGCCGTCGCCAACGACGTCGGCGTCGAGGCGATGTTCTCGCGCCAGGTCATCGCGCACGGCCGCCCCGGCGACGTCGTGGTCGCCATCACGACGAGCGGCGGCTCGGCCAACGCCCTGCACGCGCTCGCCGAGGCGCGCCGGCGCGGGCTGCGCACGGTCGCGTTCGCCGGCTACGACGGCGGCCGCGTCGCCGCCGAGGGCCTCGCCGACCACGTCGTCGTCAGCCGCTCCGAGCACATCCCGCGCATCCAGGAGGCCCAGGCGAGCGCGCTGCACGTCCTGCGCGAGCTCGTCGAGACGCCCGGGGAGACCGCGTGAGCGCGCCCGTCGACGAGGTCCTCCACGCCGGCGGGCGCGGCGTGATCGCCGCCATGGCGATGACCGGCATGCGCACGGTGACCACGGACATCGGGCTCGTCCGCAAGACGCCGCCGCGCGCGCTGTTCCGCGACGAGGCCCGCGGCCTCATGCGGCGGGTGCCCCGCGGGTACCGCCGCGCGGCGACCGAGCTCGGGCACTGGGGCATCGGCGCCGCGCTCGGCGCCGGCTTCGCCATGCTCCCGGACGGCGTGCGGCGCCGGCCGTGGGCGGGCCCGGTCTACGGGCTGGCGGTGTGGGCGGGCTTCCAGGCGACGGTCGCCCCGGGGCTCGGCCTGGTGCACACCCGCCGGCCGAAGCTGTCCGAGCAGCTCGCGCTCGCGGGCGACCACGTCCTCTATGGCCTCGTGCTGTCGGAGGGCCGCGCGCAGCCGCGCGAGGGGGCGAGCTGAGCCGCGGCGCGCCGAGCGCGCGCCGGGCCGGCCTCCGGCGGAGGGTGCGCGCCCGCGTCACGGGAACCGTCCAGGGCGTCGGGTTCCGCCCCTACGTGTTCCGCCTGGCCGAGGAGCTCGGGCTCGACGGCTTCGTGTCCAACGACGAGCGCGGCGTCGTCCTCGAGGTGCAGGGCGGCCCGGCGGCGGTCGAGCGCTTCCTGGCCCGGCTGCCGCGCGAGGCGCCCGCGCTCGCCGCGGTCGAGCGCGTGGACGCCGAGCCGGTCGCGCCCGCCGCCGGCGCGCCGGGGTTCCACATCCTCGAGAGCGTGCGCGGCGGGGAGCCCGCCGCGCTCGTGTCGGCCGACGGCGCGACGTGCGACGCCTGCCTCGCCGAGCTCCTCGACCCGGCCGATCGCCGGCACCGGTACCCCTTCACCAACTGCACGGACTGCGGGCCGCGGTTCACGATCGTCCGCGGCGTGCCGTACGACCGGCCGCTGAC
>JAXDHC010000313.1:0-2915 GCA_034664705.1 Solirubrobacteraceae bacterium | reverse complement strand
CGGCGCAGCGCGAGAACGCGCTGCTCGCCGAGGTTGGACCACGCACCGGGCGCGTTCGCGCTGGTGCCCATCCTCGCCGGCATCGGCGCGGCCGTCCTGCCGGCCCGCCGGGCGTCACGCCTCAACGTCCTCGACGCCCTGCAGTACGAGTGAGCGCACACGGTGGGGGTCCGCCCCCCCCCGTCGCGCCGGCCCGCCGCCCCGCCGACGGCTCGCAGGCGTGCAGCACTCCTTGACGCCCGTGGCGCACCTGGGTAGCGTCGGCGCGCGGCCCCCCGGCCCCTCGATCCCCTCCCTCGGAGGCAGACGCGCATGGCCCGAAGCACCGATCGGATCGTCACGACGCACGCCGGCAGCCTCCCGCGACCGGACGACGTGGTGGACATGATCTGGGGCGAGATCGACGGCAAGCCGGTCGATCCGCAGGCGCTCGAGGACCGCCTCGACGGCGCGGTGGCCGAGGTGGTGGCCAAGCAGCGCGCAGCCGGCATCGACCTCGTCAGCGACGGCGAGCTCAGCAAGCCCGGGTTCAGCAACTACATCAACGACCGCTTCACGGGCTTCGAGGGCCGCGCTGAGTTCCAGGCCGACGACGTCGCCGACTTCCCCGACCTGGCGATGCGGCTCTTCGCCACCCCGGCCATGGCCCACCTGATCTTCTCCAACTGCGTCGGGCCGGTCGAGGTCAAGGACCCCGACGCCGTGCACCGCGACATCGACCGGCTCAAGCGGGCGCTCGGCGACGACCCGCCGGAGACGGCGTTCATGGGCGCGATCAGCCCCGGGCAGGTCGCGTTCAACTTCCCCAACCACCACTACGCCGACCACGAGGAGTACCTCGGCGCGCTCGCCGCCGCGCTGCGTCACGAGTACAAGGCGATCACCGAGGCGGGACTCAGCCTGCAGATCGACTCACCCGACCTGGCGATGGCCGGGCACTGCCGGTCCGTCGGCAGCAGCATCGAGAGCTGGGACACGCACCTGCCGCTCGCGATCGAGGCTCTGAACGTGGCGCTGGAGGGCATCCCGGAGGAGCAGATCCGGCTCCACGTCTGCTGGGGCAACTACGCCGGCCCGCACCACAAGGACGTGCCGCTGCGCGACATCGTCGAGCCCGTCCTGAAGGCCAACGCCGGGACGTTCTACGTCGAGGGCGCCAACCCGCGCCACGCCCACGAGTGGGAGGTGTTCAAGGACGTCCGGCTCCCGGACGGCAAGGCGCTGATCCTCGGCGTGATCGACGTGAAGGTCAACGCCGTCGAGCACCCGCGGCTCGTGGCCCAGCGGCTCGTGCGCCTGGCGGAGGTCGTTGGGCGCGAGAACGTCCTGGCGGGCACCGATTGCGGGTTCGACACCTTCATCCGCTTCTCGCAGGTCGACCCGGACGTCGCGTGGCTGAAGCTGGAGGCGCTGTCGGAGGGCGCCGCCATGGCCTCCGACGAGCTCTGGTAGCGCTCAGAGCAGCATCCAGCCGCCGTCGACGTCGAGGTTGACGCCGTTGACGGCGCCGTTGTCGAGCAGGAACAGCGACGCGGCGACGACCTCGGCCATCGTGACCGGCCGGCCGATCGGCGTGCGGGCGCTCACCCGCTCGAGCATCGCGGCGTCGTCGCGCCACATCGGGCTGTCGCCGACGATCCCGGGGTGCAGGGCGTTGACGCGGATCGGCGCCAGCTCGGTCGCCAGCGTCCGCACCATGCCCGTGACGCCGCCGTTCACGGTGCTCACCGTCGTCGAGCCGGGATACGGGCGGTCCTTGGCCAGGCCGCCGAAGATCAGGATCGACGCGTCGCCGGTCATGCCGGGGAGCAGGCTGCTGACGACGGCGGTGTAGCCGACGAGCTTGAGGGTGACCAGGCGCAGCGCGCCGGCGATGTCGTAGTCGCGCGCGGTGTTGGCGTCGCGGTCGATCGCGGCGAGGACGAGCCGGTCGACCGCCGTGACCTCGCCGAGGCGGCCGGCGACCTCGTCCGGCGCCGTGAGATCGAGCGCGATCGCGCTGGTGGCGCCGCCGATCTCCGCGGCGACCGCCTCGGCGCGGGCAAGGTCGCGCCCCGTCAGCACCACGACGCGACCGCGGTCCGCGTAGGCCTGCGCGAGCTCGCGGCCGATGCCGCGGGTCCCGCCGACGATGACGACGCTGGGCTGCGCCATGCTCACTCCTCCCGCTCCGCTGTGCGCCGGCACTGTACACCGGGGTCCGGCGCGTCCCGGGCGGTCGGGACCCGGGATAGACTCGCGTCGTGTCCGCTGAACGCGCCGCCGGGCGGCCGACCCGCTCCGCGCCGAGCGTCGTCGAGGACGACGTGCCGCGGCGGTTGCGGGCGGAGCGCGAGCGGCGCGGGATCTCGTTGCGCGAGCTCGCGCGGCGCCTCGGGATCTCGCCGAGCGCCGTCTCGCAGATCGAGACCGGCCGCGCCCGGCCGTCGGTCACGACGCTCTGGGCGATCGTCACCGAGCTCGGCATGTCGCTCGACGACCTGTTCCAGCAGGAGACCGGCGCCGAGCGCGGCGGCGCCGGCCATGCGCCCGGCGCGCGTGCGGCACCGGTGGTCACCGAGCGCACCCGCGAGGTCATCCGCCTCGCCACCGGGGTCCGGTGGGGGCGCCTCACGGCGGAGGCCGACCCGGACGTGGACTTCATCTGGGTCGACTACGAGGTCGGCGGGTCGTCGAGCCCGGACGATGGCCTCGTGCGTCACGCCGGCCGCGAGTACGGCCTCGTTCTGACCGGTGAGCTCGAGGTGACGGTGGGGTTCGAGACGAGCGTGCTGGGCGCCGGCGACTCGATCTCCTTCGACTCCACCACGCCCCACCGCCTGCGCAATGTCGGCGACGAGCCGGTGACCGGCGTCTGGGTCGTCATCGGCCGGCGCGGCCCGGACCCCCGCACCGCCGCACCCGGCGCAGGCGGC
>JAXDHC010000312.1:0-11446 GCA_034664705.1 Solirubrobacteraceae bacterium | reverse complement strand
CTCCATGCACTTCGCGATGACTTCCTTGCGCTCGAGGCCGGCCTCGCGAGCGAGCTCGGTGGGCGTCAGGTGAATGGCCATTGGCAGATGTCCCTCCCGGTGGACGATTGCAACGTCCTGCACATATAGCGCGGCTCTCGGACGTCGGCAACCCGGAGTGGCCGCAAAGTGCTGGTTTCTTACGCGGGCGCCCGGGCGGCTCGCAGGCTCAAATCGGGTTTGGTACGTCGACGAAGACGTGCCGGATCCCGAAGCGCTCGGCGAGCAGCTCGCCGAGCCGGCGGACCCCGAAGGTCTCGGTCGCGTAGTGACCGGCGGCGAGGAAGTGGACGCCCGCCTCGCGCGCATGTGACATGACCCGCTCGGCCGGCTCGCCGGTGACGAACGCGTCGAGGCGCGCGGCGACCGCCTCCCCGAGGTGGTCGGCGCCGGCGCCGGAGACGATCCCGATCGTGCGCACGCGGTCGGGGCCGTCGGTGAACGCGAGCGGCGCCCGGCTCGTCGCCTCGTGCACGCGTGCGACGAGCTCCTCGGCCCCGATGCCGTCGCCCGGCAGGCGCCCGGCCACGCCGATCGTCCGTCCGCGGTGCCGTCCGAACGGCTCCCACGACGCGCAGCCGATCGCCTCCGCGAGCAGCGCGTTGTTGCCGTGCTCGAGATGCGCGTCGAGCGGCAGGTGGTAGGCGGCGAGGCTCATGTCCGCGTCGAAGAGGAGCTGCAGGCGGCGCTTCGCGGCACGGTCGAGGGGCCGGGGCGGGCCGCCCCAGAAGAGGCCGTGGTGCACGAGGACGAGATCGGCGCCCGCCTCGCGTGCGCGCTCGAACAGCTCCGCGTTGGCCGACACCCCCGTGACGATGGTTTCAACCTCGTCACGCCCGGGCACCTGAATTCCGTTCGGCCCGTAGTCGTCGTACGAGGCCGGGTCGAGCAGCGAGTCCAGGTGATCGAGGATCGTGTAGAGAGAAGCCACCGCAGCCAACCTTGAAGTTGCACGCGTTCAGTTGAACGCTACAGTTCACGTCTTATCGCCGGGCGCCGACACGGAGCGAGGCGCCCGGTGTGGACAAGGAGTAGGGGACCATAGCCACGCTAGCCGCACCGATCCCGTCGGGAGGGGCCGGTGCCGAGTTCACCGATGAGGCCCTCGTGGCCGCGACACGCGGCGGTGACGACCGTGCGTTCGAGCGGCTGTACCGGCGATACCAGCGGCGCATCGCCGCGTACGTCCACGGGATGGTCAACGACCACGGGCGCGCCGAGGACATCACGCAGGAGGTCTTCATGTCCGCGCTGCGGCGGATGCGCGAGACCGACCGCCCGATCATCTTCAAGCCGTGGGTCTACGAGATCGCGAAGAACGCGTGCATCGACGCGTTCCGGCGCTCGCGGCGCGCCGAGGAGGTCTCCTACGACGCCGACGAGGGCCTCGGGAGCTCCGATTACGGGCGGCTCGTGAGCCGCTCGCCCACGCCGGACGTCGCCGTCGACACGCGCATGTCGCTCGACCACCTGCGCGGCGCCTTCGGCGGCCTCTCCGAGATGCACCACGACATCCTCGTGATGCGTGAGCTCGAGGGGCTCTCCTACCGCGAGATCGGCCGGCGGCTCGGCATGACCCGCCCGTCGGTGGAGTCGACGCTCTTCCGCGCGCGCCGGCGGCTCAGCGAGGAGTACGAGGAGCTCGCCAGCGGCGAGCGGTGCCGGCGCATCCAGACGCTCATCTCCGACGCCGACAGCCGCCGGCTCGGCGTGCGCGACGAGCGCAAGATGGCCCGCCACGTCTCCCACTGCCAGCCGTGCCGGCGCGCCGCGTTCGCGGCGGGCTTCGACATCGCCGCGCTGGCGGCGCGCGCGTCGCTCGGTTCGAAGGTCGCGGCGCTGCTGCCGCTCCCGGCGTTCGTCAAGCGGCGCTGGTTCGGCGGCGGCGGCGACGACGGCGGCGGCGCCCTCAGCGGGCCCTCCGGCGGCGGGGCGCTCACGCACTGGACGGCGATGGCCGGCCAGTACGCCGAGCCGATGTCGGGGGGCTGGGCCAAGGCCGCGGCCGTCGCGGCGACCATGGCGGTCGCCGGCGCGGGCGCCGGGATCGCGACGAGCGAGGGCGACGACGCCCCCGCGCAGAAGCGCCTGCGGCCCGCGGCCGCGCGCTCCGCGACGCCCGCCAACGCGCCGGCCGCGCCGGCGCGCGCGGCGGCCGGGTCGCGCGCCGGTGGCGGCGCGACGTCCGCGGGCGCCGCGACACGTCGCTCGCACGCCTCGCGGCCGGCCGCGGCGACGTCTCGCCCGGGCGCCGGGTCCGGCGCCGCGCTGCGCGACGGCTCGCCGCCCGCCGGCGCCGTGGCGCCCGCGTCCAACGGCACCGCGGGGGCCGGCTCGGGCTCGAGCACCTCGACGCCGAGCTCCTCGGCGGCCGGCGGCTCCTCCTCCTCGACGATCGCGCCCGCGAAGCCGGCGGGCGGCGGCCCGGCCATCGGCGGCGGCTCGACGCTCGGCGACACGGTCAACCGCGTGGTGCCGAAGCCCGGCGGCGCGGGCTCGGGCGGCGGCGCGTCGTCGACCGTCCGCCTCCCGGAGGTCAGCGCGCCGCCGGTGAGCACGCCGCCGGTCAGTGTCCCGAAGGTCCCGGCGGCGACCGGGTCGGCTCCCGTCGACACGGCCGTGAGCACCGCGACGGGTGCGGCGCAGGGCGCGACCGGAGTCGTCGGTGGGACGACCGGCACCCCGGCGGCCCCGTCGACCGGCACGACCGCGGGCACCACGAGCACCCCGGTGCCGAGCGACCCCGTCGGCACGGTGACCGGCGCCGCCAAGGACGCGGTCGGGACCGTGACCAACGCGACCGGCAGCATCCTGCCGGGCGGCTGACCACCCGGACGGCGGACGCCCGCCGGACCGCCCGCCGCCGGGCGGTCCGCACGGCCCCGTCCGGGGGCGGCGAGATACACTGCAGGTCTCTCTCGGGGCGTGGCGCAGCCTGGTAGCGCGCACCGTTCGGGTCGGTGAGGTCCCCAGTTCGAATCTGGGCGCCCCGATTGAGCCGCCGCAGCACGCCTACGGCGTGACCTGGTAGCGGGTCTGCATCCCCGCGACGATGTGGTCGTTGACGTGGCAGTGGTACAGCCAGATGCCGGGGTCGTCGGTGGTCATGTCGGCCACCTGCATCGCGCCGGGCAGGAGCTGGGCGACGTCGGTCCGCATCCCCATGATCGTGGCTGTCTGGCCGTGCCAGTGCGGCGTGTGCAGGTCGACCTCGGTGCCCATGCCCATCATGTACCAGCGCACGCGATCGCCCTTGTGCGCGACGAAGGCCGGCGTCGTCGCCGACGTGCCCTCAGGCCCGTTGCCGTAGACGTAGCCGTTGATGGAGTGCATGAGGTTGCTCTCCTCGAATCCCTCGTCGCCGGGGTCCACGTTGGCGGCGTCGGACAGGCCCGCGATGTTGTCGTCGAGGTAGTGGCTCTGGTTCTCGTCCATGACGTCGAACAGCGCCACGAACTCGCGGTCGACGTCCACCGGCGAGCCGTCGGGCTTCGCCATGCCGGCCGCCGTGATGATCATCGGCCCGATGAGGCCGGAGTTCGTGTCGGCGACCTCGTCGGTGTGCGAGTGGTACATCCACATCACCGAGCTTCCGTCGTGCGGTCCCGGGCCGGCCCGTGGCGGGACCTGCCACGTGTACACGTGGGTCTCGCCCGGCGGCACCGCGTCGTCGTGCTTGTCGGCACCCGACGTGCCGTCGTCGTACCCCGCGCCCTCCGCGTCCTTCGGGTAGAAGACGCCGTGCGGATGGACGCTGTACGGCCGCGACGCGTTGTTGCGGAAGACGACGCGGATGGTGTCGCCGACCTCGGCGCGGATGACCGGGCCGAGCATGCCGAGGTGCTGCCAGCCCGGCGGCCGCGGCTTCAGCGTGCCGAAGCTCGCGTTGGTGTACTCGCGGTAGAGCGCCTTCTTGTAGGCGCTGCCGATCCGGTCCCGCCCCCGCTGCACGAAGACGTTCTCCGCCTCGCCGAACGCCTGCCCGGTGACGAGGTTGCGCCCCTGCGGCGCGTAGTCCCACGTCACCTCGTCGGCCGCGATGAAGTACGTGCGCAGGCGGCCGCCGCCCGCGCGCGCCTGCTGCTGCTGCTGCTGCTGGTGCGCCTCGTGTGCGGCGCTCTGCGCCCCACTGGTGGCGACGACGAGCGCCGGCGTCGCCATGGCGGCGACGAGCGCGACGAGCACCGCGCTTCGCTTGACCCTTCTCATGCTGCAAACCCCCGTTGGTCGTTCGTGACGGGGCGAGCATGAGTGGCGCCGGCGCGCCCTTCCACGCTTCGTCATCGGACTGTCATGTCGCGTCATCCTGGCGCGATTCGCGTGACGCCTGTGCGGAACCGCGCACGGCGCTCGTGCGCGATGCGCCGTTGACTGCGCGGCGCGGATGGGCGGTACTGGGGGAATGCAGCTCGTGGCGACAGCCGACGCCGCGGCGGTGTGCGCCGCCCGCGTGCTCGTCATCGACGACGAGGCGAACGTCGCCACGTTCGTCGGCCGCGCGCTGCGCGCGAAGGGCCTCGCCGTGGACGTCGCCATCGGCGGCGAGGCCGGCCTGACCGCGGCCCTCGAGGGCGACCACGACCTGATCGTGCTCGACCTGCGCATGGGCGGCGTCAACGGCCTCGTGATCCTGCGCCAGGTCATGCGCGCGCGGCCCGGGCAGCGGGTGCTCGTGCTCTCCGCGGCCGCCGACGTCGCGGTGAAGGTCCGCTGTCTCGAATCCGGGGCCACCGACTTCCTCGCCAAGCCGTTCGACGTCGCCGAGCTCGTCGCCCGCGTGGGCGCCCAACTGCGCCGGCGGCCCGACGACGCTCGCCCCGAGCGCCATCTCCGCGCCGGGCGGCTCACCCTCGACCTGTCGCTCCGCACCGTGGACGCGGGCGCCGGCCCGATCGCGCTCTCCGAGCGCGAGTTCGCCGTGCTGCGCCACCTCATGACGCGACCCGGGCGCCCGTCCACCCGGCGGGAGCTGCTGGCCGACGTGTGGGACATCGACTTCGACCCCGGCACGAACATCGTCGACGTGTGCGTGCACCGGCTGCGCGACAAGCTCGGCGCCGGGGTCATCCAGACCGTGCGCAACCGGGGGTACGTCCTTGCGCCATGACCGCCGCAACGAGCTTGCGTGGGCGGCGTTCTGCGTGGCCTGCGCCGTCGCGATGCTCGCCGTGCCGCAATGGCAGACCGTCCCGTTCCATTGGATCTGGATCACGCTGACGTTCGTGTACGGCTTCCGCCGGTGGTCGGTCGGCCGGACGGCGCTCGTCCTCGCCGCCGTGATGGCGATCACGGCGGTCGCCATGCTGCGCTCGGCGGAGAACACGGCCGAGCTGTCGGAGATCCCGCTCATGACCTGCGTGTTCCTCGGTATGGCGTGGCACGTGCGCCGGCGCCAGGACGCCGTCGACGAGCAGCGGCGCGGCGCCGACCGCGAGCGGCGCTTCATGCACGACGCCGCGCACACGCTGCGCACGCCGCTGACCATCGCGCAGGGTCACGCCGAGCTCATGCTCGACGACCTGCCG
Organism: Solirubrobacteraceae bacterium; assembly: GCA_034664705.1. Classification (GTDB taxonomy): domain Bacteria; phylum Actinomycetota; class Thermoleophilia; order Solirubrobacterales; family Solirubrobacteraceae; genus JAOPZW01. The sequence continues at coordinate 5,882 of JAXDHC010000312.1, read as the reverse complement.
CCCGGCACACCGAGCCACGACGACGCGGTCGTGATCGTCGACGAGCTGCGTCGCCTGACGCGGATCGCCGACCAGCTCCTGATCCTCGGTTCGGCCGACCGCGAGGACGCCCTGCTCCTGGAGCCGGTGGCGCTTCACGGGCTCGCGCGCATGGCGGCCGGCCGCTGGACCGCCGCGAGTGGGCGCACGGTCACCGTGGAGGCGGGAGCGGAGGTCGTTGCGCTCGGCGACGAGCGGCGCCTGCGCCACGCCCTCGACGCGCTCGTCGAGAACGCGCTCAACGTCACCGGCGCCGGCGACGAGGTGACCGTCGGCGCGGCGACGCGCGATGGCCGCGCGGTCCTGACCGTGAGCGACCGCGGTCCCGGCATCGCGGCCGCCGACCTCGGGCGGATCTTCGAGCGCTTCGCCCGGGGACCCGACGCGTCGGCCCGGCCCGGCACGGGACTCGGGCTGCCGATCGTGCGCGCGATCGCCCAGGCCCACCGCGGGCGCATCGCGGTCGCCGCTCGCCCGGGCGGCGGGACGACGTTCACGCTCGTGCTCGGGCCCCCGCTGCGCGAGAACGCCCCGGCCGACGGCGGGCCGGCGCGTCCGCCCGGAGGGCCGGTGGCCGCACAGCTCGCCTGACCGGTGCGGTGAGATCGGAGCATCGCGGAGCTTGCGCGCTCTCGCGCCGGACCTCCTGCTGAAGGGACGGGCCGCGACGATCGCCACCGGTCACACATCCCTGCCCCGGCCGGGAACGTCCCGATGCGTGACCCCCCGATGCGGGTGCTGGACCAGCTCACGGCGGCGGGCAACTCGCTGTTCGTCGTCGAGCACGACCTCGACGTGGTCCGCCGCGCCGGCTGGGTCGTCGACGTCGGCCCGGGCGCCGGCGAGGGCGGCGGCCACGTGCTGTACAGCGGGCCCGTCGACGGCTTGGAGGCGGTCGAGGAGTCGGTCACCCGCCGGTTCCTCTTCGGCCCCCAGCCCGGCTACGTGCCGGGGCACACCCCGCGCTCGCCCTGCCGGCTGGCTGCACCTGCGTCACATCGACCGCCACAACGTCCACGACGTGGACGCCTCGTCGAACGGCGGCTGGGCACGCGGGGCGGTTCGGGCGGCAACGGCCACGGGCCGGACGAGGACGCCGCGCTCGAACCTCGCGACGGACCACCTGCTCGACGAGCCGACGACCGGGCTGCACGCCGTCGACATCGAGCTGCTGATGCGGCAGCTGCACCGGCTCGTGGAGTCGGGCAACACGGTGGTCGTCGTCGAGCACGACATGGGCGTCGTGGCCGGCGCGGACCGGGTCGTCGATCTCGGGCCGGGCGCGGGGGAGGAGTGTGGGCGCGTCGTGGCGGTCGGACCGCCCGACGAGGTCGCGCACGCCGAGGGCAGCAGGACGGCCCCACCTCGCGGCGCGGCTCGAGGAGAGCCACCGCGCGAGGCTCGGCGCGGCGCGGCCTGAGGTCCGGGAGACCCGCCGCCCGCCCGCGGAGCGAGGCTACTCCGGGGCCTCGAGCAGCCCGCGGTCCAGCGCGTATCGCACGAGCTCGGCGCGCGTGGAGAGGCGCAGCTTCTGGCCGATGTGCGCGCGGTGGGACTCGACGGTCCGGACGGAGAGGTAGAGCTGGCCGGCGATCTCCGCGTTCGTGTGCCCGAGCACGATGCGCCGCAGGACGTCGACCTCCCGCTCGGTGAGGTCGTCGGGCGGCGCGTCGGACGCTGCCGCTGCGGTCGCCAGCGCGGCCCCGAGCCGGGGGTTGAGGTAGGGCTCGCCGACGGCGGCGCGGCGGACGGCCTCGACGAGCTCTCCGTCGGCCGCCTCCTTCAGGACGTAGCCGGTGGCGCCGGCGCGCAGCGAGGCGCGCGCGAACTCGGGGTCCTCCTGCATCGTGAGCACGACGACGCGCGTGTCCGGCGACACCTCGGCGACCTGCGGGATGGCGTCGAGCGACGTGAGCTCCCCGGGCATGTTGAGGTCGAGCACGAGGACCGTGGGCTTGTGGCCGAGCACCGTGCGCAGGGCGGTGTCGGCGTCCCCCGCCTCGGCGACGACCCGCAGGCCGCCGGCCTGGTCCAGGAGGAGCCGAAGCCCGGACCGCACGACCGCGTGGTCGTCGGCGAGGACGATCGTGATCTCGTCGGCGTCGCTCATGACACGCCGACCCTCGCAGACTCGGCCGGTCGCGCGCGTGGACGTACGAAAGCCCCGCCCGGATTCGGACGGGGCTCCCGAGGCCGGCGCGCCACGGGGAGGGCTGCGCGCCGGCGGGGTCGGCCTCGATGAGACGGTCAGCCGACGGTGGGCGCCGCGGGGGCGCCGGCCCAGCGACCCTGAGACGCGGTGGCCGGGGCGCGGAGCGCCGCCGTCGTGAGCACGAGGAAGCCCACGCCGACCAGCAGGAGGGCCAGGCCCATGGCCATGACGAACGTCGCGACGCTCTCGGCGAAGTACGCCGTGTTGAGCGCGGTGCTCAGCGCGGTCTGGGTCACCCAGATGTTGCGCGCCGGGTTGGCCACGGGCTTGTCGGTCTTGGGATCGGTCGCGGCGGCCTTCTCGTCGCTCGTCGGCTTGCCGGCGCTGTCCAGGTACTGGCCCATCTGGGCGTACGTCTGGCCGCCGGTGGCCTCCAGCGCGTGCGTGCGCATCACCTTGGCGAAGGCCTGTGCCTCGCCGCCGGTGTCGACCGTCTGGTTGGGGATGGTCGAGTCCGGCGTGCCGACGATCTGCTCGCGGGCGAGGTCGCTGCGCACCTGCTGGCGACCATCGATGCCGACCACGACACTGCCGATGCCGAAGGCGATCAGGACGATGCTCGCGGCCATGCCGGCGTAGCGGAAGAGCTTGCTCATGTGGGTCCTCTCAGGGATTCGATGACGACAGCCACAGTCGCAGCGGCGGGAGCCCGTCGGAACCGGTGCGGCTACTCGACGCGTCTCCGTAGTTCTCCGCATCCGGTGCCGCGGTGCGTGCGGATGGACCGGGGGTCGCCGCCGCCTAGCTTGAACCCATGACCACCTCCTCTCGTCTTCGCGTCCTCGTGGCCGGCGGTGGCGTCGCCGGCATCGAGGCCCTGCTCACGCTCCACTCGCTGGCCGGTGACCGCGTCGAGCTGACGCTCGCCGACGCCCAGCCCGACTTCACCTACCGCCCGATGAAGGTCGCCGAGCCGTTCGCTCGCGGCCACGCCCGCCACCATCCGCTCGCCGGCATGGCGCGCGACGTCGGCGCCCGCTTCGTGCAGGACTCGGTCGCCGCCATCGACGACGAGGCGCGGGTCGCGCTCACCGCCGGCGGCGAGACGCTCCGCTACGACGCGTTGCTGCTGGCCACGGGCGCGCGGGCCGTGCCCGCCTACGAGCACGCGCTGACCTGGGACGACCGCTCGGGTCCCGACGAGCTCGGCGGGCTCCTGCGCGACATCGAGCAGGGCCATGTGCGCCGCCTCGCGTTCGTCGTCCCGCCGGGCCCGGGCTGGCCGCTTCCGGCCTACGAGCTCGCCCTCATGACGGCGCGCCAGGCCTGGGACGCGCAGACCGGCGCCCAGATCACCATCGTCACGCCGGAGGTCGCCCCGCTCGCGGTCTTCGGCCCGAACGCCACCGCGGCCGTCGCGGCCGAGCTCGCCGCCGCCGGCATCGTCTTCCACGGCTGCTCCTTCGCCGACGTCGAGAAGGGCCACGCCGCGACCGTCGTGCTGCACCCGGGCATGCGGCGCATCGACGTCGATCGCGTCGTCGCGCTCCCGCGCCTGCTGGGCCGCGCACCGGACGGAGTTCCGTCCGACGACGACGGCTTCGTCGCCGTCGACGCCCACTGCAAGGTCAGGGGCCAGGCGCACGTGTGGGCGGCCGGCGACGGCATCGCGTTCCCGGTGAAGTTCGGCGGCCTGGCCGCCGAGCAGGCCGATGCCGCGGGCGAGGCGATCGCGCGGCTCGCCGGCGCCGACATCACCCCCCAGCCGTTCCGGCCCGTGCTCCGCGGGCGGCTGCTGACCGGGCAGGGCGAGCGCTTCCTGCACCACGTCGCCGTTGGCGGCGGGGGCGACGGGAAGGTCGCCGACCATGCCCTGTGGTGGCCGCCCGGCAAGGTCGCGGGCCGGTCCCTGTCCCCCTACCTCGCGCAACGCGACGAGGCCTCGACCCTCGAGCGCGCGCCCGCGCCCGCCGGTCTCGCCGTCCAGACCGATCTCAGCCGCGAGCTCGAGGCGGCATCGGCATGACATCCAACGCCCCAACGGAGGCACCCATGTTCAAGACCATCGTCGTCGGCGTCGACGGCCGCGAGGGCGGCCGCGACGCGCTCTCGCTGGCCGGCCGGCTGGCCCTGCTCAACGGCGGGGAGCTCGTCGCCGTGCGCGCGCTTCCCTTCGACTACTACGTCTCGCGCGCAGGATCACCGCCGTACGCGGCGCTGGCCGAGCATGACGCCAAGCGCGAGCTCAAGGACGAGCTCGCCCAGGCCGGCTTCACCGCTCGCATCCGTGTCCTCGGTGACACGTCGCCGGCTCGTGCGCTGCACCGGGTCGCCGAGGAGGAGGCCGCAGACGTGATCGTCGTCGGGTCGACGCGCCACGGCCGGATCGGGCGCGTGCTCGCCGGGGACGATGCGGCGGGAACCGTGCACGGATCGTCCTGCCCGGTCGCCGTGGCCCCGCGCGGCCTCGCGGGCCAGGAATGGACGGCCGTGAAGCGCATCGGCGTCGGCTTCGACGCACGCCCGGAGTCACGCCAGGCCTTCGCGCTCGCCGCGGCGCTGGCCCGGGACTGCGGGGCCTCGATCGCGGTGCGGTCCGCGGTGATGACGCCGATTCCGACCGTCGAGTTCACCGCGTACGGCGACGGCGGGCTGGAGCGGGCCAGGGAGGCCGCCTCCGAGCAGCTGCGCGACCTGCTCGCCGACCGGGATGTCGAGGGCTCCGGCGACGTCGTCGTCGGGACGCCGATCGACACGCTCGTCGAGCTCTCCGGGGAGGTCGATCTCCTCGTGCTCGGCTCGCGGGCCTGGGGCCCGGTGCGGCGGATCGTCGTGGGCAGCACCGCTGCCCAGGTCATGCGTGACGCGCACTGCCCCGTGCTCGTGCTGCCGCGCGGCGCGGCGACCGGTCAGCCCGGCGAGCGCGACCTCGCCACCGCGTCCGACGTTGTGGCGACGGCGTAGAGAGGGAGCGGCGGTTCCCGGGCGCGCAGGGCACCGCGGGGTGAGCCGCCGGGCCGGTCAGACCGTCGGGGTCTCGGCCGTCCCGGCGCCCTGCACGCGGATGACGGGGACCAGCGCCCGCACGCGGGTCCCCCGACCGGGCTCGGACCGGATGTCGTGCCGCCCGCCGGCGAGACGGATGCGCTCGCGCATCCCGATCAGCCCGAAGCCGTCGGTCGTTCCGTCGACGGTGAACCCGCGGCCATCGTCGCTGACGAGGATCTCGATCGTCCCGTCGCCCTCGGCGACCCGCACCTGGACGCGGGTCGCGTCGGCGTGCTTGACCACGTTCGTCAGCGCCTCCTGGACGACGCGGTAGACGGTGGTCTCGATGGCGGGGGCGAGCCGGTGGGCCTGGTCGCCGGGCCCGAAGCGCAAGTCGGTCGCCAGCTCGATCTCGAGCCCCGACAGCGCGCCGGAGCGCTCGACGAGCGCCTCGAGCGCCGGCTCCACGCCGAGCTGGTCGAGCGCCGCGGGGCGCATGTCGGTGATGAGGCTGCGCATCGCCCGGATGCTCGCGTCGACCTGTTCGATCGCCTGCGCGACGGCCGCCTCGAGCTCGTCCGGGTCGGCGCGGGCGAGAGCGCCGAGCCGGAGCTTGACCGCGGCGAGCTCCTGCAGGCTGTCGTCGTGCAGCTCCCGAGCCCAGCGCCGGCGCTCGAGCTCCGACGCCTCCACGCTGCGGCGC
>JAXDHC010000311.1:0-5219 GCA_034664705.1 Solirubrobacteraceae bacterium | reverse complement strand
GAGGATGCGGTCGCTCGTCGTCGCGGCGTCCATGACGACGTCGTTGAGGTCGAACGAGATCTCGTGCACCGGGACGCCGTAGTTCGAGATCGCCAGCGCGCGCTCGACCTTGAACTCGTCCATGTGGCTCTTGATGAAGTCCTTCGTGTTCGCGTAGTCGTAGACCGTCGGCTTCACCGGGTGCTCGAGGTCGTAGAACTTCCACGGCGGGATCTCCCCGATGTGGCAGTGCGCGTCGATGATCTTCTTCGGGTGGGTGGCCACCGTCAGCTCCTTCCGAAGGTGACCCGCGCCTGAGCGATGCGAGCCTCCCATTCCTCGTGGTCAACACACGTCGTCGCCGGCATCAGCGGCGGTCGGTCCACCAGCCACGCCCCGTCGCGCGGGTCGTGCTGGACGGCCTCGACCTCGTAGTGGGGGCGCGTCGCGTCCAGGGGCAGCCGGGAGGACGCGTGGATCGCGCGGCCGGACGCCACGTGCATCTCGAGCACGTGCGAGCCGACGGGCGTGACGTCCTCGAAGAGGACCACCCAGGTCGCGCCGGTCCGGCGCGCCTCCTCCAGCCGCTCCTTCGCGAGCTCCTTGCCCTGCTCGCGCGTCACGTCGCGATGCCGATGGCAGAACGCGGCGTCGCGCACCGCGTCCAGGTCCATCAGCGCGAGCATCGGCGGCGCGGAGCGCGCCACGACCTCGCGGGCGATCTCACGCTGCTCGTACCAGGCGGTCACGAGATCGCGCTCGGTCCTCGCCGCGCCGAGCTCCTCGGCGACGGCCTGCACGACCCCGATGTACTGCTGGTAGAGATCGGCGTTGACCATCACCGACGGGTAGATGCGCGACTCCGCCCGCCGCCACGCCGAGACCGCCGCGTCGCGGTCCAGCACGAGCGTCACCTCAGACGGTCCAGGTGTTCAGCTGGAACGCCTTGTCGCGCCACGCGGTGAGCGCGCAGTCGAGGACGTCGAGCGGATGGAACGGCTTGACGCCCTTCATGAACAGGTCCTCGGGGAAGCCGTAGAGGGCGCCGGCCGCGAACCGGCAGGCGTAGATCGTGCCGCCTTCGTCCATGAACGTCTGCAGCTGGTTGTTGATGGCCATGTGGCCGGGGAAGGCCTCGTCGCCGACCTTCGGGAAGCCGCGCGTGCCGGACGCCATGAGCACGCCGGGCCCGTAGAGGACCAGGTGGGTCTTGAAGCCCTTGCGCAGGACGCGCGTCGTGGTGAGCAGGTTCACGAGGCCGACAGAGCCCTCGTACGGCACCGTGTGCATGAACGTGTAGGCGCTCTCGCCCTCGTTCGCCTTGACGTCCGGGAACACCTTCTCGGAGGTGTCGAACAGTTCGGTGCCCTTGTCGGGCAGCTGTACGGCATCGGACTTCGCCACTGAGACCCCTTCTCTGGAGCGTGTGCGCCGGCCCCCGTTGTCCCGGAGCCGACCGGACAGGTTTCGATCCGTGTCGGATCGTAAACGCGACTCTACGAACCTGAGCGTTGACCGTCAAGCAGTTGGCGCGAATGCCCGCAGTTCTCAGAAAAAGGGCCATCGACACCGGCCGACGAAACATCTACCATAGGAAATGTGACGCAAACCCCATCGACCAGCACGGCGGCCGGCCCGGCGCCTGCCGAGGGCGCCGGCCTCCCGGCGAACACGGCCCTGCCGGAGATCGAGCGCACGGTCTCCGAGATCGGGGCGAAGGTCGCCGCGGCGCGGGCCGAGCACGGATGGTCACTCGCCCAGCTCGGTCGGCGTGCCGGCCTGTCGACGGCCGCGGTGCACAAGATCGAGAAGAGCGGCATGACGCCGACGCTCGCCTGCCTAATGAAGCTCGCCGCCGCGCTCGGCACCACCGTCTCGTACCTGATCGACGAGGCCGACGCCGACCACGAGGTGACGGTGACGCGGCGCGACGAGCGCGAGCCGATCTCCTCGTCCAAGCCGGGCATCGAGCTGCGCGACATCTCGGGGCGCTACGGCCCGTTCACGATCGCCGGCGCCGAGGCGGTCGTCGCCCCGCGGGCGGACAGCGGCCCGGTGCCGATGCGCCACGTCGGCGAGGAGCTCGTCGTGGTCCTCGATGGCGCGATGACCTTCACGATCGCCGGCCAGGCCCACCACCTGCAGGCCGGCGACTCGATCCACTTCCGCACCCATCACCCCCACTCCTGGTCGAACCCCGAGGACCGCCCGAGCCGCCTCATGTGGTTCGTCGGACGATCCTGAGCCGAAAGCGAGCCCGTACGTGCGCATCGTCGTAGCGATCGGCGGCAACGCCCTCCTCTCCGAGGAGGAGACCGGTACCTGGGAGGAGCAGCTCGCCCACGCCCAGGTGGTCGCCGAGCAGCTCGTCGCCCTTCGCGACGCCGGCCACGAGATCGTGCTCACGCACGGCAACGGCCCCCAGGTCGGCCTGCTGCTCCTGCAGCAGTCCCTCGGCGCCGACGAGGCGCCGATGCTCCCGCTCGACGCGCTCATCGCGATGACGCAGGGCCAGATCGGCTACCTGCTCGAGACGGCGCTGCACCGGGCCGACGCCGGGCTGCCGGTGACCACGGTGCTGACCCGCGTGGTCGTCGAGCACGAGCCGGGCACGCCGCCGACCAAGCCGGTCGGCCCGTTCTACGCCCCCGACCTGGCGAAGCGGCTCGGCGACGAGCGCGGCTGGACCGTCGCGCCGGACGCCGGACGCGGGTGGCGCCGCGTCGTCGCGAGCCCCCGGCCGACGCGGATCGTCGGCGCCGACCGCATCCGCGCGCTGATGGAGAGCGGGACGGTGGTGGTCGCGGCCGGCGGCGGCGGGATCCCCGTCGTCGAGGACGGCACCGGCGTGGCCGGCGTCATCGACAAGGACCGCTGCTCCGCCGAGCTCGCCGTCGCCCTCGACGCCGACGTGCTCGTGCTGCTCACGGGCGTGCGCCGGGTCGCGCTGGACTTCGGCACGCGCTGGGAGCGCCAGCTCGCGCGCGTCACGGTCTCCGACGCGATCCGCGGCCTCGCCGACGGCGAGTTCCCGCCCGGGTCCATGGGCCCGAAGATCGAGTCGGCCACGCGCTTCATCGAGAGCACGTCCGGCGAGGCCGTCATCGCGTCCATCGAGCACCTCGCCGATGCCGTCGCCGGCCGCGACGGGACGCGCGTCGTCGCCGACCGCCACGGACCGTCGCTCGTCGCGGAGACCTCGGGCGCGGGGGTCGCGTGATGGGCTGGCACGCGCGGGTCATCCGCAACCGCTACGTCGACAGCGTCCGCCTCATGGCGGTGGCCAAGGCGCTCCGCGACCGCGACGACGTCGTCGGCTGCGAGGTCCTGACGGGCACCCCGGCCAACCTCGAGCAGCTCGGCGCCCGCGGCATCTCGGTCGACGGGGCGCCCACGGACGTCGTCGTGGCCGTCCAGTCCGGCGACGCGGACGCCGCCGCCGCGCTCGACGCCGCCGAGCAGCAGCTGACGGCCGATCCGGAGGCCGGCGCGGGCGGCGGCGCGCCGGCGAGCGCCGCGCCGCGGACGCTCCCGGCCGCGGCGCGCGCGCTCGGCGGCGCGAACGTCGCGCTCGTCTCCGTGCCCGGCGAGTACGCCACGTTCGAGGCGCACCGCGCGCTGAGCGAGGGAATGAACGTCTTCCTGTTCTCCGACCACGTCTCCGTCGCCGACGAGCTCGAGCTGAAGCGGCGCGGCGCCGAGCGCGACCTGCTCGTGATGGGCCCGGGCTGCGGCACCGCGATGCTCGGCGGTGTCGGCCTGGGCTTCGCCAACGTCGTGCCGACCGGCCCCGTCGGCATCGTCGCCGCCGCGGGCACGGGCGCGCAGGAGGCCGCCGTGCTGCTCGCCGGCGCCGGCGTCGGCGTGTCGCAGATCATCGGCGTCGGCGGCCGCGACCTGCACGCCGAGATCGGCGGGATCATGTTCCGCCAGGCGATGCGCACGCTCGCCGACGACGACGAGACCGAGACGCTGCTCCTCGTCTCCAAGCCCCCGGCGCGCGAGGTCGTCGCCGCGCTGGGCGACGTCGACGTCCGCGGCAAGCGCGTCGTCGCCGCGTTCGTCGGGTGGGAGGGCGGCGACGCGCCGTTCGAGATCCACGCGACGCTCGACGCCGGCGCGTTCGCCGCCGCGGGCGCCGCCCCGCCGGCGCTCGACGCGCTGCAGGCGCAGGTCGACGCCGCCCGCCGCGGTGACGGTCACGTCCTCGGGCTGTACTCCGGCGGCTCGCTCGCCCACGAGGCGGTGACCCTGCTCGAGCCGCTGCTCGGCCCCGTCGGCGGCAACGCCGGCCACGGCGGCGGCGACGACGGCCACGCCATCTTCGACCTCGGCGAGGAGGAGTACACGCAGGGCGTGCCCCATCCGATGGTGGACCTCGAGACGCGCCTGGGCTTCCTGCGCGAGCGCGCGGCCCGCGACGACGTCGCGTGCGTCCTGCTCGACGTCGTGATCGGCCACGGCTCGCACCCCGACCCGGCCGGCGGCCTCGCGGACGCGCTCGCGGCGCTCGCCGCCGACCGCGTCGTCGTCGCCCACGTGTGCGGCACCGAGCTCGACCCGCAGGACGTGCGCCGCCAGACGCAGACGCTGCGCGACGCCGGGGTCATCGTCGCCCCGACGAACGCCGCCGCGGCGATGCTGGCCGCGCGGGCGTGCGGCGCGGCGGGGACGGCGTCGTGACGGCCCGGGCCCGGACGCACATGCGGATCGCGATGCTCACGTACTCGGTGAAGCCGCGCGGCGGCGTCGTCCACGCGCTGGAGGTGTCCGAGGCGCTGGCGCGCCGCGGTCACGCCGTCGAGCTCGTCGCGCTGGCCCGGCCGGGCGAGACGCTCTTCCGCGCGACCGGCGTGCCGCTGCGGCTCGTCCCTCACATGCCGCTCGAGGACGCCGACTTCGACGTGCGCATCGAGGCGATGCTCGCCGACTACACCGAGGGCCTGGCCGACGTGCTGGCCCGCGGGCGCTTCGACGTCGTCCACGCCCAGGACTGCCTCTCCGCCAACGCGGCGCTCGCGCTGCGCGACCGCGGCCTCGTCGAGCACGTCGTCCGCACCGTGCACCACGTCGACGACTTCACCTCGCCGTCGCTCGTGGACTGCCAGGACCGCTCGATCGCCGGGCCCGACCACGTCCTCTGCGTCTCGGAGCCCTGGGTGAAGCGGCTTGCGCGCGACTTCGGCGTGCACGCCGGGATCGTCCGCAACGGCGTCGACCTCGGCCGCTTCCGGCCCGCC
>JAXDHC010000310.1:0-17110 GCA_034664705.1 Solirubrobacteraceae bacterium | reverse complement strand
CAGGTTCGGGTAGTCCACCTCGTCGTTGCTGCGGGCGAAGCCGCCCGCCTCGAAGTGGTTCGTGGCGCCGGGCCCGTTGCGCAGGAAGAGCCAGCGCGCGCCGACCCCCGGGTAGTGCCTCAGCTTGAGGTAGGGCTGCATCGAGACGGGCTGCGTGCACTCGTGCTGCACGTAGACCTCCAGGTGGTCCTGGAGGTTCTCGCCGACGCCGGGCACGTCGGCGACGACGTGGACGCCGAGCCGGCGCAGGTCGTCGCCGCTGCCGACGCCGGAGAGCTGCAGCAGCTGGGGGGAGTTGATCGCCCCGCCGCACAGCAGCACCTCGCCGGCCTGCGCCTCGACGGTTCCGCGCCGGTTCCACGGCGAGTACTCCACGCCCACCGCCCTCGTGCCCTGGAAGAGGATGCGGTTGACCATCGCGCCGGTGTGCACGTCGAGGTTCGGGCGGTCCATGACCGGGTGCAGGTACGCGCGCGCCGCGCTCAGCCGCCGGCCCTTGTGGACGTTGCGGTCGAAGGGCGCGAAGCCCTCCTGGCGGTAGCCGTTGACGTCGCTGGTGAGCTCGTAGCCCGCCTGCTGCACGGCCTCGAAGAACGCCCCGAACAGCGGGTTGGTCGCCGGCCCGCGCTCGAGCACGAGCGGCCCGTCGTGCCCGCGGTACAGGTCGGCGCCGGCCAGGCACGTCTCCATCCGCTTGAAGTACGGCAGGCAGTGCGCGTAGTCCCAGGTCTCCATCCCGGGGTCCGACGCCCAGCGCTCGTAGTCCAGCGGGTTGCCGCGCTGGAAGATCATCCCGTTGATCGAGCTCGATCCGCCGAGCACCTTGCCGCGTGCGTGGTAGACCCGCCGGCCGCCCATGTACGGCTCGGGCTCGGACTCGTACTTCCAGTCGTAGAGCCGGTTTCCGATCGGGTACGTCAGCGCGGCCGGCATGTGGATGAAGAGGTCCCACGCCCAGTCCGGCCGCCCGGCCTCGAGCACGAGCACGCGGGTGCCGGGATCGGCGCTGAGCCGGTTGGCGAGGACGCATCCGGCGGATCCGCCGCCCACGATCACGTAGTCGTATCGCTCGTCACCCATCTGAACACCGCCTTTCGATCGATCGGACCGCCTACTCGGGCAGTGGCTCGGCGATCCGGCCGGGCCGCGGCGCCGGCGCCTCCACGGGAGCCTCGAACGCATGGTCGGCGAGCACGCCGGTCCGGTGGCGCTGGACGAACCAGTAGTAGGCGAAGCCGCCCAGGCCGACGATGCCGATGAACAGGAACGCCCCCCACTGCAGGTACCAGTGGAACGGCTCGGTGGCGTTGTAGATCTCCTTGCGCGGCCACGCGAGGTTCACCGCCATCGCGATGCCCCACACCACGGCCACGACGTTGATCGGCAGGCCCCAGCGGCCGAGCGAGAAGTACCCGCGCGTCGCGCTCTCCTCGCGCGGCCATTCCCCGCGCAGGCGGGCGATCAGCATGGGCACCGTCACGAGCAGGTACGCGATGTAGATCATGATGATCCCGATGCTCGTGATCACCGTGAAGATCTGCGGCTGGCGGATGTTCACGACGAGGATCAGCAGCGCGAGCAGGCCGATGACGACGGCCGGGATGACCGGGGTCCGGCGCTTGGGGTCGACGCGCGCGAGGTGGCTGCCCGCCGGCAGGTTGTTGTCGCGCGCCATCGCGAACATCATGCGGATGGCCGCCGTGTGCACCGCGAGGTTGCACACCGTGATCGCGATGGCCACGCAGATCAGGAAGATCTTGCCGATGGTGCTGCCGAGGGCGTCGAGGACGATGTACTGCAGACCGCCGGTGCCGAGCTCCTCGGCGTTGATGTTGCCCACGGCCATCATCGCCGTGAGGAGGATCAGGCCGCCGATGATGAAGGACGCGATCAGCGCCCGCAGGATCGCCTTGGGCGCGTTGCGCCGCGGGTCCACCGACTCCTCGCCGAGCGAGCTCGCCGTGTCGAACCCGTACATGACGTAGGCCGACGCCAGCGAGGCCGCGAGGAACGCGCCGAGATAGCCGGCGCTGTGGCCGGCGCCGGTGTCGTGCGAGTGCAGCACGACGCCCGGGCCGCGCTGGATGGCGATGAGGAAGGCCAGGATGAGCAGCACCGCCGCGACGAGCTCGATGAAGACGCCCGTGCTGTTGATCTGCGCCATGAGCTTGACGCCGTAGGCGTTGATGACGGTCGTGAAGAGGATCAGCGCCGCGCCGAGGATCACCGCGTTGGTCGCGAAGTCGTACTTGCCGGTGCCGTCGCCCATGATCTGGAACCCCGACCAGATCTGCGGCAGCGTCAGCTGGTAGGCCAGGGCGACGGCGGCGATCGTGACGATCGAGGCGGTGAGCATCATCCAGCCCGCCAACCAGGACACGTGCGGGGTGGACAGCCGCTTGGACCAGTTGTAGATCGAGCCGGCCACGGGGTAGTGCGCGGCGAGCTCGGCGAAGCACAGTGCGACCATGAGCTGGCCGACGAAGACCATCGGCCACGACCACCAGTACGCGGGCCCGCCGAGCGCGAAGCCGAGGAAGAACAGCTGGAACGTCCCGGTGAGGATCGAGATGTAGCTGATCCCCGCCGCGAAGGTGTGGAAGTTCCCGAGCGAACGCTCGAGCTCCTGCTTGTAGCCGAAGTCGCTGAGCTCGTCGTTGGCTGCGGCCGGGGTGCTGCTCATGCAAGGACCTCCTCGGGTGCCGGCGTCGCCGGAGCCTGCGGCTCGACGGCGGACAGGGCGAGTATCTGCCGGTCGCGCGCGACGTGTCAAGGAATTGATATATCTGACGTGTTCGGGTCTGCTTGGGCCCGATGGACGACCGCGCCGCCTTCCTGCACGCCCATCCGCCGTTCGACACGCTCGACGCGGAGGCGCTGGCCGAGGTCGCCGCGACGGCGGAGCCGCGCGCCCACCGCGCCGGCGCGACGATCCTCGGACAGGCCGCGCGGGCGCCGGCGTTCGCGTACGTGATCCGGTCCGGGACGGTCGAGCTCGTCGTGGGCGGGCGCGTGCTGGACCTCCTCGGCGAGGGGGAGATGTTCGGCTACGCGGCGATGCTGGCCGACCTGCCGCTCGGCTTCACCGCCCGCGCCGCCGAGGACGTGGTGCTCTACCGGATCCCCGAGCGCGCGCTGCGCCCGGTGCTCGAGCGCCCCGAGGCGCTGCGGTTCGTCGCCCGCGCGCTCGCCCAGGGCGTGGCGCTCTTCGAACGCCGCGACCGCCTCGCGCCGCCGGAGGCCGGCGGGCGGGCCGTCCGCGACCTCGTCCGCGCTCCGCCGATCCTGTGCGAGCCGTCCACGACGGTGCGGGAGGCCGCGCGGCGGATGGTGCAGGCGGGCGCCACGTGCGTGCTCGTCGACCTCGGCGCGACCGTCGGCATCGTCACCGACCACGACCTCCGCACCCGCGTGGTCGCCGCCGGCGCGGGAGCGGTCACGCCGCTGTCGGCGGTCATGAGCGCGCCGGCGCGCACCGTCGCCGCCGACCGCTCGGGCGACGACGCGCTGCTGGAGATGCTCGACCACGGCGTGCGCCACCTGCCGGTCGTCGACGCCCACCGGCGGGTGCTGGGCGTCGTGGACGACATCGACCTCATGGCGAGCGAGCGGCGCGACCCGTTCCACACCCGCATGCGGATCGCCCGGGCGGAGGACGCCGCCGCGGTCGCCGCGGCGGCGGCCGCCCTCCCGCAGACCGTCATCGCGCTGCACGACGCCGGCGTGAACGCGCCGACGATCAGCCGCGTCATCGCGAGCATCCACGACTCGGCGACGCGCCGGCTGATCGACATCGCCCACCGCGACCTCGACGTGCCCGCCGTGCCGTTCGCGTGGCTGGCGCTCGGGAGCTACGGGCGGCGTGAGCCGTATCCGGGCTCCGACGGCGACAGCGCGCTGGCGTGGGAAGGCGCCGACGACGACCCGCGCCCGCGCCGCGGTCTGGCCGCGCTCGCCGAGCGCGTCGTCGCGGGGCTGTCGGCGAGCGGCATCCGGCCGTGCCCCGACGGCGTCATCGCCAGCAACCCGGCCTTCGCGCGGTCGGTCCGCGGCTGGGAGCGGGCGGCGGGCTCGTGGCAGCGCGACCCCGACCGCGGTCGCGGGCTCATGCTCCTGTCGGTGGCCGTGGAGAGCGCGCCCGTCTGGGGCTCGGAGGAGGTCGCCGCGCACCTCGCCGCCGCGCTCCGGCGCACGCGCCGCCATCCCGACACGGTGCGCCGGATGGCGATCGCGGCGCTCACGCGGCGCCCGCCGACCGGCTTCATCCGCCAGTTCGTCCTCGAGGAGAGCGGCGCGCGCAAGGGCCTGCTCGACATCAAGCGCGGCGGCCTGGCGCCGATCGTCGACCTGGCCCGCTGGAGCGGGATGGTCGCCGGCGTCACCGCCGCCTCCACGGTCGCGCGCCTCGACGCCGCCGAGGCGGACGGCACGCTGAGCGCCCATGACGCCGCCGTGCTGCGCGACGCGTTCGCGCTCGTCTCGGCGCTGCGGATGGAGCACCACGTCGAGCGTCTGCGCGCCGGCCTCGCGCCCGACGACCTGGTGGACCCGACGCGCCTGACCCAGCTCACGCGGAGCTCGCTCAGGGAGGCCTTCCGCGCCGTGGCCGCGGTGCAGCGGGGCGTGGCGACCGGCCTCGGGCTCTCGCCGCGGTAGGCCGCCCCACGGGCATAGGCTAGGCGCCATGGCCACCACCACGGCGACGACCAGGATGTTCATCGGAGGCGAGTGGGTCGACGCGCTGTCCGGCGCGGTCGCCGAGGCGACGAGCCCGGCGACGGGCGAGACGCTCGGCACCGTCGCACAGGGCGACCGCGAGGACGCCCGCCGCGCCGTCGCGGCCGCCAAGGCCGCCTTCCCGGCCTGGGAGCGCGAGACGGCGTTCGCGCGGGCGGACGCCCTGCGGCGCGTGGCCGACGTCTGCGAGCGCCGCCGCGAGGACCTCGCGCGCGCGCTCACCCTCGACCAGGGCAAGCCGCTGCATGCGGAGGCCTACGACGAGGTCGACGAGCTCGTCGCGATGTGGCGCGGGGCGGCCGAGGACGGCATCCGCCTCGAGGGCGCCGTGCCGCCGAGCGCGGGCCAGGGCAAGCGCGTCCTCGTCATGCGCCGCCCGCTCGGGCCGGTCGCCGTCGTCACGCCGTGGAACTGGCCGTACACGATGCCCGCCGAGATCGTCGCGCCCGCCCTGGCGTGCGGCAACACGGTCGTCTGGACGCCGGCGCCGAGCACCGCCGTGTGCTCGGGCGTGCTCGCCGAGTGCGTCGCCGAGGCCGATCTGCCGCCCGGCGCGTTCAACTTCGTCACCGGGCCCGGTCCCGTCGTCGGCGACGAGCTCGTCGGCCATCCGGACGTCGTGGGCGTCGGGTTCATCGGCTCTACGCAGACCGGCCTGCACATCGCCCGCCGGGCGGCCGGCAAGGCGCTGCTCCTGGAGATGGGCGGCAACGGGCCGCTCGTCGTGATGGACGACGCGGACGTCGGCGCCGCGGTCGCCGCCGCGATCAGCGCATGCTTCCTCTGCGCCGGGCAGAGCTGCACGGCCGGCGAGCTGCTGCTCGTCCACGAGGCGGTGCGCGGTGAGTTCGTCAAGGGCCTGGCCGAGCGGGTCGCCCGCGACATCCGCCTCGGCGACCCGTTCGCCGAGGCGACGACGATGGGGCCGCTGAACAACGAGCCGGTCGCCGCGAAGATGGACGAGCACGTGCAGGACGCCGAGCGCCGCGGCGCGAGCGTCGTGACCGGCGGCGCCCGCGCCGAGGGCTTTCCGACGAGCCTGTACTGGCCGGCGACGATCATCGACGGCGTCCCCGCCGACGCGCAGGCGGCGACCGAGGAGACCTTCGGCCCGATCGCGCCGATCGTGGAGATCGCCTCGGTGGACGACGCGATCCGGATCACGAACGGCTCCGGGTACGGGCTGCTGTCGGCGATCTTCACCGCGGACGTCATGCAGGCCCTTCGGTTCGCCGACGAGGTCCGCACCGGCCTGGTGAACATCAACGAGACGACGAACTACTGGGAGAACCACCTGCCCTTCGGCGGGCGCGCGGGGACCGTGAGCGGCGTGGGCCGGGTCGGCGGGCGCTACCCGATGGACACGCTCACCGAGCTGCAGACCATCGTGATCAGCGGCTGAACGCGTCGAGGATCTCGGCCTCGAACGCCTGCACGTGGCGGCGCATCAGCGTGCCCGAGCGGCGGGCGTCGCCGGCGACGAGCGCGTCGCGCAGCGCGCGCTGCTCGTGGACGGCGGCCGGGAGCGCCGGCACGCGACCGAGCACGAGGTGCCAGATGCGCAGCGACAGCGCCCACAGGCGCTCCAGCGCGTCGAGGAGGTAGGGGTTCCCGGCCGTCTCCCAGACGAAGTGGTGCACCCGCTCGTCGAGGCGCATGTAGACGTCGATGCCCTGCGTGCCCTCGATCGCCTCGAGCGCCGCGTCGAGCTGCGCCGCGACGGCCCGGCCGTGGTCGTCCATCCGCTTGGCCGCCAGCCGAGCGGCCTGGGCCTCGAGCTCGGCGCGGACCTCGGCGATGTGCACGATGTCGGCGGCCTGGACGTCGGTGACGAACGTGCCGCTGCGCGGCCGGACCTCGACGAGCCCCTCGAGGGCGAGGCGCTTCACCGCCTCGCGCAACGGCGTGCGCCCGAGCCCGAGCTCGGCCATCAGCGCGTCCTCGCGCAGCGCGGTCCCGGGGGAGAGGCGCAGCGTCACGATGCGGTCGCGCAGCTCGGCGTAGGCGCGGTCGGCGATGAGGCCGCCGTCGCCGTTGGCGGGCGTCCCGCGCCCGGCGGCCGCGGGGGCCGGTCCGCTCTCCGAGGGTTGACTGCTCACGGGGCCATTGATATATCAGCCGGGCCATGATCGAGGCAAGCACCCTGGGCGCGCGGCGCCCCCCGCAGTCCGCGCGCGCGGTGATCGTCGGCGCGGGGATCGCCGGCGCCAGCGTCGCGTACCACCTGACCAGGCAGGGCTGGACCGACCTGGTCATCGTCGACCAGGGGCCGCTCTGGGAGACCGGCGGCTCGACGTCGCACGCGCCCGGGCTCGTGTTCCAGCACAACCCGTCGCACACGATGACGCAGCTCGCGCGCTGGACCGTGGAGCTGCTGAGCGGCCTCGAGCTCGACGGGCTGCCGTGCTACCTGCCGGTCGGCGGCATCGAGGTCGCGACGACCGAGGCACGCTGGGCCGAGCTCGATCGCCGCTACGGCCGGGCCCGCGGGTACGGCCTCGACGCGGCGCTGCTCACGCCCGCCGAGGTCCGCGAGCAGATCCCGCTCGTCGACCCGGGGCGGATCCTCGGCGGCCTGCACGTCGCCGGCGACGGTCTCGCCAAGGCGCTGCGCGGCGCCGAGGCCATGGGCCGCGCCGCGACCGCGGAGGGCGGCCTGCTCGCCTACGGCGGCTGCGAGGTCACGGACATCCGCGTCGAGCACGGGCGCGTGCGCGGCGTCGAGACGTCGCTCGGCGCCATCCGCGCCGACACGGTGGTGCTCTGCGCCGGAGTCTGGGGCCCGAAGGCGTCTCGACCGGCCGGGGTGCGCGTGCCGCTCGTGCCCGTTCAGCACCAGTACGCCGTCACGGCGCCGATCCCCGAGCTGGCCGGCGAGACGCGGGAGGCGGTCCACCCGATCCTGCGCCACCAGGACCACTCGATGTACTTCCGCCAGGACGGCGAGCGCTACGGCATCGGCAACTACCGCCATGAGCCCCGGCTCACGGAGCCCGAGGAGATCCGGCCGCCCGGCGGCGCCGTGCAGCCGTCGATGCTCCCGTTCACGGAGGACGACTGGGCGACGGCCGGCCGCGAGACCGGCGAGCTGCTGCCGGCGCTGCGCGACGTGCCGCTCGAGCGCGCGTTCAACGGGCTCATGTCGTTCACGCCCGACGGCTTCCCGCTGCTCGGCGAGACGGGCGAGGTGCGCGGCCTGTGGCTCGCGCAGGCGATCTGGGTCACCCACGGCGGAGGCTGCGGCCGCGCGCTCGCGGAGCTCATGACCCACGGCGACTCGTCGGTGGACCTCCACGAGGCCGATCCCCAGCGCTACGACAACCACGGGCTCAGCCGCGCCTACGCGCGCGCTCGCGGCGCGCAGGGCTATCGCGAGGTCTACGACATCCTCCACCCGCGCCAGCAGAGCGAGCAGGCGCGCGGGCTGCGGCGCACGCCCTTCTACGAGCGCCAGGCCGGCCTCGGGGCCGAGTTCTTCGAGAGCGCGGGCTGGGAGCGCCCGCAGTGGTACGAGGCCAACGCCGCGCTGCTCGGCGAGGACGGCGGCCATCGCCCGCACTCGGACTGGGCGGCGCAGTACTGGTCGCCGATCGTCGCCGCCGAGCACGTGGGGTGCCGCGAGCGCGTCGGGCTCTTCGACCTCTCGCCGTTCACGAAGGTCGAGGTCAGCGGGCCGGGCGCGGTGTCGTACCTGCAGCACCTCGCCGCCAACGACGTCGACAGGCCGATCGGCACCATCGTGTACACGGCGATGCTCGGCCCGCGCGGGGGGATCATGTGCGACCTGACGATCACGCGGGTGGCCGAGGACCGCTTCTGGGTCGTCACCGGTGGCGCGATCGGCAAGCACGACCTCGCCTGGATGCGTCGCCACATCCCCGACGACAGCACCGTGGACCTCGTGGACCGCACGTCGGGCCTGTGCTGCATCGGCGTCTGGGGGCCGCTCGCGCGCACGCTCGTGCAGTCCGTCAGCGAGGACGACCTCTCGGGCGAGGCCTTCCCGTACATGGCCGCGCGCGACGTCCACGTCGGCTACGTGCCGGTGCGCGCGCTGCGCATCTCCTACGTCGGCGAGCTCGGCTGGGAGATCTACGCGCCGACGGAGTTCGGCGCCGAGCTGTGGGACACGCTGTGGCGCGCGGGCGAGCCGCTCGGCGCGGTCGCGTGCGGTGGCGCGGCGTACGACTCGCTGCGCCTCGAGAAGGGCTACCGCCTCTGGGGCCAGGACATCGACGAGGAGCACGACCCCTACGAGGCCGGCCTCGGCTGGGCCGTCCGCCTCGGCAAGGGCGACTTCGTCGGCCGCGACGCCGCCGAGCGCATCAAGGCGCAGGGCGTCGAGCGCCGGCTGTGCTGCCTGGTGGCGGAGGATCCAAGTCGGCTGTTCGTCGGCAAGGAGGCGATCCTCGACGGCGAGCGCGCGCTCGGCTACGTGACGAGCGCGGGCTACGGCGCGACCGTGGGGGAGAGCATCGCCTACGGCTACCTGCCGGTCTCCCACGGCGAGCCCGGCACGACGCTGAGCGTCTGGAGCGACGGCGGCGCGCATCCCGTCACGGTCACCGCCGACCCGCTGTTCGACCCGGCGAACGAGCGGGTGAGGGACACGGTGGCGCGGACCGCGGTGTAGAGCGCTCCGGCCGGCGGGCCCGCGCCGTCAGTCCAGCAGCGACCAGGGGTCGAAGCTGTCGATCGGGATGACGCGGATCCGCGGCAGCGCGACGGTGAACGCGCGGACGTCGTCCTCGAGGTCGTAGAGCTGCAGGCCGTCGTGGGTCAGCTCGGCCAGCGCGCTGCTGATGAGCTCGCGGAAGCCGATGACGCCCACGCGGCGGTCGCCGTCGCGCAGGAGCGCCGCGACGTCCGCCGCGAAGTCCCCGTCGTGGCTGGCGAGCAGGACGTCGCCGTGGCCGCGCTCGGCGAGCGCCTGGAGCGTGCGCTGGATCGCGACGTCGACGACCTTGACCTCGGGCGGCCCGCTGAGGATGACCGGCCGGAAGTCGAGGGCGGCGAGCGCCTGCACGAAGGCCATCGGCAGGGTGCCGGACCCGTTGAGGAAGAACAGGCCGCGGACCGGCTGGTCCCAGACCTCCTGGGCGTGGTCGCGGACGCGGTCCCAGCGCGGGCGCTCCTCCGGGGCCGGACGGCGGCCGAGGAGGCTGCCGCCGAGCGTGGCGTCGATGTTCTCCCCGTCGACGAGCAGAAACGTCTCGCCGGGCGCTGAGGAGGCCACGATCAGACCCGCACCGGGAGCCGCCCTTCGAGGACGTAGCGCACGAGCTCGACCACCTGCTCGGGCTCCCGGGCGACGGCGAGCGCGGCGCGATCGACCTCCTTGAGGGCGTGGTCGTGCTCCTCGGGGTGCAGCGTGACGAGCGGCTTGCCGAGCGCGGCGGCGTACCCGGCGTCGAACGCGGCGTTCCACTGGCGGTACTGCTCGCCGAAGCGCACGACGACGACGTCGGCACGCTCGAGCAGGGTGCGCGTGCGGATCGCGTTCACGCCGGCGCCCACGTGGTCCTTCCAGAAGGAGCGGTCCTCGTCGCCCAGGATGGCCACGCCGCAGTCGTCGCTGGCGGCGTGGTCGGTCACCGGGCCGGTGAGCTCGACGTCGAGGCCGGCGTCGGCGATTCCGTGCGCGATGCGATCGCGCCAGTCGGTGTGGATCTCGCCGGAGAGGTAGATCTGCCAACGCATGCCTCGCATCCTTTCAGGACGCGCACGGCGGCCGGGCGCTCGTGGGGCGGCGCGGGCGGCCCCGAGCGGGCCGGGGCGGCCATGATGCCCAGGAACGTGACGGCGCAGAGGACGAGGACGGTCCGGACGGGGGCCACGCCCCGGTGGTCGTCCCGTTCGGCCCGTCGTGCAGCGCGCTCGGCGGATGTCCGAGCCGGTGTGAGAGGACCCGTGCGAGGCAACCGCCCCGCGTCTGGCACCCTAGGGGGGATGGCATCGGGCGCCGAAGCGGGTCGATCGTCGCGGCGCTCGTCGCCGTGGTCCCTGCGTGCCGTTCGCGACATGGCGATCGACCTGGGCACCGCGAACACGGTCGTGCACGTCCGCGGCCGCGGCATCGTCCTGTCCGAGCCGTCGGTGGTGGCGATCGACGAGCGGACCGGCGAGGTGCACGCGGTCGGGGCCGATGCCCAGCGGATGATCGGCCGCACCCCGGCCACGATCTCCGCCACGCGGCCGCTGCGCCACGGGGTCATCGCCGACTTCGAGGTGACCGAGAAGATGCTCCGTCACTTCATCGCCAAGGTGCTCGACCGCCGCCGCGCCCGGCCGCGCCTCGTCGTCTGCGCGCCCACGGGGATCACGGAGGTCGAGCGGCGGGCCGTCGAGGAGGCCGCGCTGTCGGCCGGCGCGCGCCAGGTGCACCTCATCGAGGAGCCGATCGCCGCCGCGATCGGCGCCGGCGTCCCGATCGCCGAGCCGATCGGGCGCATGGTCGTCGACATCGGCGGCGGCACGAGCG
Organism: Solirubrobacteraceae bacterium; assembly: GCA_034664705.1. Classification (GTDB taxonomy): domain Bacteria; phylum Actinomycetota; class Thermoleophilia; order Solirubrobacterales; family Solirubrobacteraceae; genus JAOPZW01. The sequence continues at coordinate 5,892 of JAXDHC010000310.1, read as the reverse complement.
AGGTCGCCGTGATCTCGCTCGGGCAGATCGTCGTGTCGCGCTCCGTGCGCGCCGGCGGCTACGACCTCGACGAGGCCATCGGCGCCCACATCCGCAACGAGCACGTCATGGCGATCGGCTCGCAGAGCGCCGAGGCCATCAAGCTGGCCGTCGGGTCGGCCGCGTCGCTCCCGACGGAGCTCGAGGTCGACATCCGCGGCCGCGACCTCCTCTCCGGCCTGCCGCGCGCGCTGAAGCTGACCAGCCAGGAGGTGCGGACGGCGATCGCCGCGCCGCTGGCCGACATCCTCACGGCGATCCACGCCACGCTCGAGGAGACCCCGCCCGAGCTCGCCGGCGACATCGTCCGCCACGGCATCCTGCTCGCGGGCGGCGGCTCGCTGCTGCGCGGCCTCGTCGAGCGCGTCCAGGGCGAGACCCAGATGCGGGCCTACCTGGCGGACTCCCCGCTGACCTGCGTGGCCGTGGGCGCGGGGACCTCCCTGGAGGAGCTCGACACGCTCGGGCGCGTGAGCTCGCGCCGGCGGCGGCGCTGACCGTGCGGCGGATCCGCACGGCCGGTCTCGTCCTCGCCGAGCACGAGTTCTCCGTGCCGCTGGACCACGCGCGCCCCCAAGGCGAGCGCATCACCGTGTTCGCCCGCGAGGTGTCCGATCCCGACGGGCGCGACCTCCCGTACCTCCTGTTCCTCCAGGGCGGCCCCGGCTTCGAGGCGCCGCGACCGACCCGCCACCCGAGCTCCCCGGGCTGGCTCGACCGCGCGCTGCGCGAGTTCCGCGTGCTCATGCTCGACCAGCGCGGCACGGGCCGCTCGACCCCGGTGGGGGCGCTGCCCGGGATGACGCCGCCCGAGCAGGCGGCGTACCTCACGCACTTCCGCGCCGATGCGATCGTCCGCGACGCCGAGTGGATCCGCCACGAGATGGGCGTCGAGCGCTGGAGCGTGCTCGGCCAGAGCTTCGGGGGGTTCTGCGCGACGACGTACCTGTCGATCGCCCCGGAGGGCCTGCGCGAGGCGCTCATCACGGGCGGCCTGCCGCCCGTCGGGCGCCCCGCCGACGACTTCTACGCCGCGACCTACGCGCGCATGCTCGAGCGCAACGCCCGCTACTTCGGTCGCTACGGCGCCGACCGTGAGCGCGTCCGGGCCCTCTACGCGCGGTTGGACGCGACCGACGTGCGCCTGCCGTCCGGCGACCGCCTGAGCGCGCGGCGCTTCCGCCAGCACGGCGTCTCACTCGGGATGAGCGACGGCATGGAGCACCTGCACCATCTCGTGGAGCTCCCCGCCGACTCGCCGGCGTTCCTCCACGACGCCCAGGACCCGATGCGCGTCTCGCGCAATCCGCTGTACGCCATCGTCCACGAGGCGTGCGCCGCCGACGGCGGCGCGACGCGCTGGTCCGCCGCCCGGCTGCTGCCCGAGCGCTTCGAGGCCGAGCAGCTGTTCACCGGCGAGCACGTCTTCCCGTGGATGTTCGACGAGTACTCGGCGCTCGCGCCGCTGCGCGAGGCGGCGGCGATCCTCGCCGAGCACCGCTGGCCACGGCTCTACGACGAGGAGCGCCTGGGCGCGAACGAGGTCCCTGCCGCGGCCGCCATCTACACCGAGGACCCGTACGTCGAGCGCGCGTTCTCCGAGGAGACCGCGGCGCTGATCCGCGGTCTCCGCCCGTGGGTCACGAGCGAGTACGACCACAACGGCCTGCGCGCCGACGGCGCGCGGATCCTCGACCGCCTGATCGACCTCGCCCGCGGCCGGGCGTAGGGCCGGCCGCTCAGGCGGCCGCGCCGCCTACGCCGAGGCCGGGCCGTCCGGCGGGGCCGCCGCCGCGGCCGCCCGCGCGGCCTCGCGCGGGCGGTGGACGAGCCGCCACGTCAGCCACAGCCCGAGCGCGAAGAGCGGCAGGCCCATGGCGGTGCGCGCGATGCCGAGCGCGACGACCGCGCCCGCGAGGTAGAGCGGGAGCTGGACGAGCAGCCGGAGGAGGAACAGGCCGGCCCAGAGCCACGTGGCCTGCGTGAACGCCCGCACCCGCGCGGGGTCCCTGCGCCACTCGTCGCCCTCGCCGTCGAGCTTGCTGACGATGATGCCGAGGAGCGGCCGGCGGACCGCCAGCGAGATGAGGAACGCTGACGCGTAGGCCGCGTTCGCGAGCAGGCCGGGCAGGAAGAAGTCCTCGGCGCGCCCGCTGCGCGTGGCGACGAACGCGGCGAATGCCACGCCCACGAGGCCCGAGAGCGCCGCGCGCGGCGACTCGCGGCGCGCGAGCCGCACGACGGCCAGGACGACCGTGAGGCCGAGCGCGACGATCGCCGCCACGTTCGTGTTCGAGCCGGACACGACGTAGGTGGCCACGAAGGCCACCGCCGGCAGGGACGTCTCGACGAGGCCCAGCGGGCCTCCGACGGCCTCGGAGAGGCTGGTCGGCGCCGGGCGCTGGGTCTCGGTGTCGGTCGGGTTGGCCACGCCGACGATGATGGCGCACGGCGCCGGGCGGCCGCGGTCAGGCGTCAGCCGCGCAGGGCGGTGAGGCCGATGACGATGAACGTCTCGTTCGCGCTGTGGTCGCGGTTCTCCACGACGACGGTGATCTTGCGCGAGCCCCGGTGGACGACCGCCCCCGACCCGCGGAAGCCGTGCGCGCGGTAGAAGGCGATGGTCGAGCGCAGGGCGTGCGCGGCGGACCCACGGACGAGGAGCTCCACGGTCCACCGGCCCGACCCGCCCGTCGAGCCCTGGATGCGCCCCGGCGGGACGGGGACGTCGCGCGGCCAGCCGGCCGGCAGGTGCCCGGCCGCCGTGGCGCCGGGGGCGGGGTCGTGGCCGCCGGGCCCGCCGTGGCGGTGGGGCGGCGTCGCGAGCGCCGACACCGGCATGGCGGTCGCGAGCGTGGCGGCGGCGATCGCGGCGACGGCGGCCGACCGGCCCTGGTGGATCCTGTCCATCCCTGCTTCTCCTCGGGTCGCTGCGTCGGGATTTCACGATGACGGGGCCGGGGAGCGCTGCGGCTCCCCGGCCCCGTCGGTCCATCGGGTGCTATCGGTGCTCGGCCCGGCTCACCACGGGGCGGGCGTGAGCGGCCCGACGCCCGGGTCGTACTGCGAGGCCGTCGTCGCCCCCTCGCCGAACCGCACGAACGGCAGGTGCCAGAGGTCGTTCGGGACGATCGGGTCACCCGGCTTGACGTTCTCCGGGAAGATGAACTCGAACGTCGGTGCGACGTACTGGCCGACCATGAGGTCGTTGGCCGCCTTCGGCGCGTTGTTCAGGCACGTGTCGAGCGTCGTGAGGACCGGATCGCCGTTGGCGTCGTTGACCGGAGCCTGCGGCGCGCACAGGGAGCGCACGGCGACGCGGATCGTGCGCGTCGGCTGGCTGAGCAGGCCCACCGGGGCCTTGGTGGCGCGGAGGCGAGCGCGCTGCGGCTGGGGCCCCGCGTTCTGCGTGGTGATCCCGCCGCCCGCCTCGCCGGTCATCTCGGCCGGGGTGATCCAGCGGTTGCGGATCTCGCCCGTGGTCGGGTTGACGTCCATCATGTAGATGTCGACCGCGGTCTTGACGTCGGTCGTCTCGGACTCCAGGAAGATCCGGTCCTGGGTCTCCTGCGCGACGCCGCTGGCGGCGTTCGCGTTGGGGTCGGCGCTGCCGACGCCGAACTCGCCGATCGCCAGGTAGCTGGGCTGCGTGTTCGGCTGGGTGTAGATGCCGACGTTCGCCTCGATCGTGTGGGCCGAGACGTAGTCGTGGCCGCTGCCGTCCTGCTGCAGCGTGCCCGCGTACATGATGAAGTCACCGATCTCGAACGGCGCCTGCTGGCGCGCGTCCGGGCCGGTGGTCGTCTTGCCGGCCGCCGGCGGCGGCGGCATGACGAACTGGTTGCAGTACTGACCGGCGGGCGTGGCCGACAGCTCGCCGCTGGCCGGCGACGCGACACCGGCGACGCTGAAGTTCCGGCACTGGGTGACGGCCTTGACCGTCGTTCCGGCCACCGTCACGTCCTTGCGCGCCGGGCGGTTCTGCTGCGGGCACAGCGCGTCGTCCTTGACCCCCGGGTCCGTTCGCGGGACGCACATCGGATAGCCGGTCCCCGCGTGGATGGTGGGGTTCTGGTCGTCGACGCTGAAGCGCCGGTCGGGGCTCTGCCCCTTGCTGAACCGACCGTTGGGATCGTTGATCTGCACGACGGCCGGGTTGGCCGGATCGCCGGTGTCGACCTTCAGCGCGCCGTTTGCGTAGTCGAAGCCGACGATCGTGCCGCTGGCGGCGTTCGAGGACTGCTGCGAGGCGAACATGAGCCCCGCGATGCGCTTGCCGGCGACGAGGTTGCCGATCGCGTGGAGCTCGAAGGACCCGTACGTCCCGACGGAGTTGAGGAAGCCGCTGGACGGGAACCCGCTGATCTTGGTCGGCGGGCCGTTGACGAAGTCCGCCCACGTCAGGGTGTTGGCCGGCATCTGGATCACCATGTTGCACGGGACGGTGATCGTGAGGCCGTTGATGATGGCCGCGCCGCCGAGGCGGGCGGGGTCGGTCTCGCTCGGGCACGCCTTGTTGTCGCCGCTGACCGTTGCGCTCTGGATGAAGCCGGTGTCATCGAAGCCGTGGACGTCCGCGGCTCCGGCGGCCGGCGAGAACGCCGGGTCTGGCAACGTCGGGATGACCCACGGACCGGCGGTCCCGGGTGCGGGTGGCTTGGCGGTGCCGCCCTTTGCGTACGCGGTGCCGCCGAGGCCCATCGCGAGGATGGGCACGGCGAGGACCGCCGCCAGGCTGCGCGGGGTCCGCCACGCGCGTCGTCGCTTGATGCTGCCCACGAGTCTCCTCCTTGATGGTGGTGGACGCGGACCGGCCGTCGGATGGAGACCGGGCTACGAGAGAGGAGTTCAGTTATCTCCGCTGCGCCGTGGGCGGGACAGGGCGGAACGTGCGCCCGCGGGCCGGGCTTCTCGCACGGCGCTGTGGTCCGTCGGAGGACGGAGCGCACGTGCCGGAATTGCCGTCCGCGCTGCCGATTCGCCCGTTCGCGGGGCCGTGTCCTGCGGTTGGAGGACGCGGCGGGCGACGGTCGGCGGACGGGCGACGGGGCTGTGACGAATCGGACCGGTATATCCGGCCCAATTCGTCACAGCCCGTCTCTCAGGCCGTGAGGTCGTCCGGCTCGACGATCGCGTAGCGGATGGCGTCGTCGTCGCGCACGGGAGCGATGAGCCCCACGTCGACGAGGGCGAGGAGGTCCTCGATGAGGCGCTCGGCCTCTGCGGCGTCGTCCATCGCCGCGCTGCTGCGCTCGTCGGGGATCGTCGCGAAGAGGTCGAGCGGGCGCGTCGGGCGGCGCCGGCGGGGGGCGGCGGGGGAGGGTGACCGGCGAGTGACGTGCTTCATGTGGGCTCCGGATTCGCTACGCAAGTCTCTGTAGATCGAGGATGGTGCTGGGTGCGTCGGACGGAACGCCAGCGACGCGATCCCGCGCAGCGCGGAGAAATCGCACGACGACCGTCGCACGGACGGAGATCTCCCCGCTCGTTGGGGCGAAAAGCTGCGGTTGTCCACAGCCTTGTCCACAGGTACGTAGCGAATGCGCACCACGCAATGACACGTATGAACAACTTGTCCACACGCCACGCTGTCGGGCAGTCCGCCGGCCGCGCTAGAACCCACTCCCGCCGATGGTCCCGCCCGCACCGACACCCTCCGCCCGCCTCGTCCGCGCCGCCGCCGCCGAGCGCGAGCACCTGCGCCGCCATCGCGACGAGCTGCTCGCCGCGCGCGACCGGCTGCGGCACGTCGAGGTGCTGCGCGCCGCCGCCTGGACGGGCGGCGAGGCGCTGGCGCCGGAGGGCGGCGAGGGTGGCGCGGCGGCGGCGATGGCCGACGCCGAGCGGCTCTTC
>JAXDHC010000309.1:0-5339 GCA_034664705.1 Solirubrobacteraceae bacterium | reverse complement strand
GCGACCCACGGCAGGAGCAGCACGCCGCGCACGAGGCTGCGGCCGCGGAACGGCGAGCGGACGAGGAGCGCCGCGATCAGGCCGAGCACGATCGCGCCGGTCGTGCCGAGGACCGAGTAGAGCAGCGTCGTCCGCGCGGCCTGCACGAACCCGGAGCTCGACAGCAGCAGGTCGTAGTTGCGCAGCGTGTACTCCCCGCCGAACAGGTCCAGCCGGCGGATCCCCGACAGCCGGACGCGCTGGAAGGAGAGCACGAGCGCCCAGAGCACGGGCAGCACGACCATCACGAGGACGACGATCACGGTCGGCGAGACGAGCAGGAGGCCGGCCCGCCGGTCGCGCCGCTGGCGCGCGCCGCGCGCCCGACGCCGGGGCGCCGCGCGCGCGAGGAGCTGCGATGGCGCCGCCACGCGCCTACTCGATCCCGGCCTGGATCTCCTCGATCTGGGCCTGGGCGTCCTTCGCCGCCTGCGCGGGGTCCTTGCCGCCGATGACCGCGGCGACCGCCTTCGCCACCGGCTGCTCGCCGCTGAGCGCCCCGACGAGCGCCCCCTGCCCCTGCGCGAAGCCCCAGCGCTGGAAGCTCTGGACGCCCTCGCGGAGCGAGTCGATGGAGTCCTTGGAGTAGAAGTCGCTCAGCGGCGCGGTGCGGTCGACGCCGCTGTCGAGCTTGGCCCAGGCCTTCGCGAACCGCTGCGGATCGCTCGCGTCGCCGCTGCGCACCGGGAACTTGCCCTGCGGCGAGAGCCCGATCCAGCGGGTGTAGCCGTCGGTCATCATGAACTCGACGAGCTTCTGGGCGGCCGCCTTCTTGGCGTCCACGGAGATGTTGAAGGTGGAGACGGAGCCGAACTGGCTGGGGTCGCCCTTGCCGGCGATCGGCCCGACGAGCCCGCTGTTCTTCGCGAGGAACGCCGGATCGCCCTAGCACTCGGGGCACGAGGGCTTCGTGTCGTCGCGCAGGCCGGCCATGCCGTCGAGCAGGAACGGCGACCAGAACATCATCGCCGCGCGCCCGGCGAAGTACGTCGCGCGCGTCGAGTCGACGTCCTGGCTGCCCGCGACCGAGTAGCTCTTGGCCAGGTCGCCGTAGTAGCGCAGCGCCTCCACGCACGGGGGCGTGTCGAACGTCACCTTGCCGCCGCCGTCGACGAGCTGGCACCCCTCGGCGAGCGCGACGTGCTCGAAGGTCTCCGCCGTGAAGCCGTCGCCCGGCGCGGTCGCGAGCGTGATCCCCGCCACGCGGCCCTGGTCGAGCTTCTGGGCGGCCGCGCGGATGTCGTCGAGCGTCCTCGGCGCCGCGAGGCCGGCCCTGTCGAACAGGTCCTTGCGGTTGATCAGCAGCTGGCCCCAGCCGTCGCTCGGCACGCCGGTGGCCTTCCCGTCGGCGCTGACGAGGTCCAGGGCGCGCTTGGAGAACGTGTCCGGGCCGAGCCGGTCGACGACCTCCTGCGCGGCGTCGGCGTCGAAGATGTCCTGCTTGGCGTAGGCGTGCGAGTCGGCCATCGAGGTCGACATCACGACGTCGGGCAGCTTGCCGGCCGCCGACGCGCTCGTGATCAGCGTCGAGAGCTGGTCCTCGGGGATCGGGACGAGCTTGACCTTCACCCCCGTCTTCTGGGTGAAGCCGGTCAGGATGCTCTGCGTCTTGCGAAGCCGGTCCGGCTGGAACTCGTTCGTCCACGCCGTGATGCTCTGGCCGCGGATGTCGCCCGACGCGCCGCCGCCGCCTCCGCCGTCGTCGCTCCCGCCGCCGCAGGCGGCCACCGCCAGCGCGGCCACGGCGGCCAGGGTGGCTGCCGGCCAAGGTCGCATGTTCAAGGGTCCCCTCCTCGATCGTTGCCCGCTCGGCGCGCCGAGAGTAGTCGAGGGCAACCTGCGCGTACACCCGCAACCGCTGTTGCGAACGCCCCGCGCGCCGCCGGCGCGCCGCGCCTCAGAGCACGCGCAGCGTGCGCAGCGAGGTGTCGCGCGCGACGATCGAGCCGCCCTTGTCGCGCGCCTCGATGAGGTACTCCACGGCGTCGGCGCTCACCCGGAAGCCCTCGAGGATCACCGGGATGCCGGGCGGATAGACCTCGACCTCCTCGGCGGCGACCTTGCCGATCGCGTCGCGGAGGGCGAGCTCGTGGCCGATCGACTTCGCGTAGCGCCGCGCGAAGTAGGGATGCATCACCGGGCGGTCCTCGATCGCGCTGAAGGGGTTCGCCGTCATCGGCCCGCGCGCGCCGCCGGGGCGCACGCGCGCCCCGAGGACGTCGGCGAGCGCCTCGACGGTCTCCGCGACGGCCTCCTCGCGCAGCTGGAAGGTCGTGATCAGCGTGATCGTGTGGACGCCGGCCTTCTCGATGACGATCCCGCGCTCGACCAGCGCCTTGGCGACGTCGTAGCCGGACATCCCGTAGCGGCTGAGGCCGACGGTGGTCTTGACGAGGTCGCAGCCCGGCGCGTGAGCGCGGACGGAGCGCAGCCAGTCGGCGTCGTCCATCCAGTCGAGGTCGGGCAGGCGCTCGCGCAGCCCGGCCTTCAGCGCGCGCGTGCGCTCGATCGCCCGGCCGAGCGCCTCCTCGCCCTGCGCGGCGAGCGTCCGCACCGCGGCGTCGGCGCTCGCGAGGAGGTGGTAGCTCGGCGACGTGGTGACGTACTCGCGGTAGGCCTCCTCCATCAGCTCGGAGTCGACGCGCCCCTCGCGCCAGTGCAGGAGCCCGGTCTGCTGGAGGCCGCCGGCGAGCTTGTGCGTCGACTGCACGCACACGTCCGCGCCGGCCGCCATCGCGCTCTCCGGCAGGGCGGGATGGAAGTGCAGGTGCCCGCCCCACGCCTCGTCGACGAGGACCATCGCGTGCTCCGACGCCGCGTGCACCGTCTCCGCGATGCCGCGCGTGTCGGCGGTCAGGCCCTCGTACGTGGGGCTCGTGTAGAGGACGGCGAGCGCGTCCGGCGAGCGGCGCAGGCCCTCGGCGACCTGCTCGACGCTCGGCGGCAGGAGCGCCTCGAAGCGCGGCTCGTACGGCGTCGGCAGAAAGCGGAAGTCCAGCCCGTAGGCCTTCAGCGCGTTGATCACCGAGTGGTGGATGTTGCGCGCGACGAGCACGAGCGCGTCCTGGTGCTCGAGCGCCAGTGCCCGCAGGACGATCCAGTTCGAGCCGCTCGAGCCGTGGACGGAGAACATCGTGCGATCGGCGCCCTGCGCCTCGGCGGCGAAGCGCTCGGCCTCGCCGAAGACGCCGGTGTGGTCGACGAGCGTCCCGAAGAACCCGGCCGAGATCGAGACGTCCGAGGCGTAGAAGTCCTCGACGCGCTCCTGGTCCTCGAGGATCGAAGGCGTGCACCACCGGTGGTAGCGCCCGACGTCCCGATTCAGCACCCGGACGATCGGCGAGGGGCTGGGACGGGCCTTCAGCACCGCAGCGGAGATAATCACGCCGTGGCCCGCTCCGTCGTCCGCCTGCCGCGCGCCGTCCGGCCGCCGTTCGAGGTCTACCTCAACGGCGTGCCGCAGCGGCTCGGGGACGACTACCGCGTCGAGGAGGGGGCGCTCGTGTTCGAGCGCGAGCTGCGCAAGGACCGCATCTCGAAGTGGCGGTGGTTGGTCGGCGCCTGGGGCGTCGGCACGTACCGCCAGGACGACTCGGTCGACGTGCGCTACGAGCGCGCCGACGGGAGCCCGGCGGTCGCCGAGAAGCTCGACATCGAGCTGTTGCCGTAGCCGGGGGCGTCCTCCCACGGGCGCAGCAGCTTCAGGGCGCTGAGGATCGCGCGCGTGGCCGGCGATCGGTTCAGCGTGTAGAAGTGGATCCCGGGCGCGCCGCCGCGCAGGAGCTCGGCGCACTGCATGGTCGCGTAGGCCACGCCGAAGTCGCCGACCGCGTCGGGCTGGTCGGCGCGGGTCACGAGCTCGCGGCGCAGGCGGGCGGGGATCGTGGCGCCGCACATCGACGTGATCCGCTCGAGCTGGTTGACGTTGGTGATCGGCATGATCCCCGGCACGATCGGCACCTCGATGCCGATGTCGCGCGCGCGGCGGACGAAGTCGAAGTAGAGGGCGTTGTCGAAGAACAGCTGGGTGACGAGGAAGCCGGCTCCGGCGTCGACCTTCTCCTTGAGGTAGTAGAGGTCGTCCTCCGCGCTCGTCGCGTGGATGTGCGTCTCGGGGAAGCACGCCGCGCCGATGCTGAACGGATAGCCCCCGCGGATGAGCTCGACGAGCTCGCGCGAGTACTCGAGGCCCCCCTCGGTCTTCGTCCACTCCTCCTGCCCGGCGGGCGGATCGCCGCGGAGGGCGAGGACGTTGTCCACGCCGACCTGCGCCATCTCGTCGAGCGTGGAGCGAAGGTCGTCGACGGTGGAGCCGACGCACGTGAAGTGCGCCATCGCCTCGATGCCGTACTCCTCCTTGATCCGCGAGACGATCTCGATCGTCTTCGTCGCGGTGCTGCCGCCCGCGCCGTAGGTGACCGACACGAAGTCGGGCCGCAGCGACCGCAGCTCGCCGATCGCGTTGAAGAGCGTCTCCAGGCCCTCCTCGGTCTTCGGCGGGAAGAACTCGAAGGAGAAGACGGGACGGTGGTTCTGCGCCAGGAGCTCGTCGATGCGCACGCGGACATGGTAGGCAACCCGCCAGCGGTTGCCCGATCAGTCGGCGGCGCGCCAGCGCTCGGCGCCGTCCTCCCCGTCGTTCTGACGGGCCGCGGCGCCCGTGACCTCCAGATGGCGGAGGTAGCAGAGCGTCTCCGTGAGCCACCAGCTGCCGGTGAACGGCGTCATCGGCTCGTCGTAGAGGCGCGGGACGGCGTCGAACGCCGTGATCGGCCCGTGCTCGCGCAGCACGCGCCGCAGCCGCTCGAGGCGCTCGGCGACGAGCCGGCGGTTGGCCTCGATGTGCGCGTCGACGTCGGCGAACGTGCGGCCGTGCCCCGACAGGCACAGCCGCGCGCCGAACGCCTCGATGGCGTCGAGCGAGCCGAGGAACTCGCCGACCGGGTCCGGCGAGAAGCCGTAGTCGAAGTACAGCGACACCCGGCCGAGCAGGTGGTCGCCGCTGATGAGCAGGCGTCGCTCGGGCTGGAACAGGCACACGTGCGACGGCGCGTGGCCGGGCGTCTCGATGACGAGCCACGCGCCGAGGTCGCTGCGCACCTCCACGCCCGGGAGCAGCGGGCGGTGCGGCTCGACGAGGCCGGCGACGCCGGAGCCCATGCTGCGCTGCGCCTCGGCCCAGCGCTGGAGGGGCTCCGTCGGCACACCGCTCTGGCGCGCGATCTCGAGGCGGCGCTGCAGCCCCGCCTCGGGGTCCTCGACGTCGCGGCGCATGTGCTCGTGCTCGGGATGCATCCACA
>JAXDHC010000308.1:0-4223 GCA_034664705.1 Solirubrobacteraceae bacterium | reverse complement strand
ACGACCGCCCAGCTCGCCGAGCGCTACGGCTTCGTCGAGAAGGCGCCGGCGCTCGACGACCTGATCCTGCGCGAGTAGAGCCGGGGGGCTATGCCCGCGCGACCGCCTGGCTGAGCGTCGAGGTCATCGACTCGAGCTCCTGGAGCGTCTGCTCCTCCTGGCGGCAGTTCTGCTGGAGGAGGTCGCGCAGCTCACCCATCCCCATCTGGTCGGCCATGGTGATCATGCCCTTGTAGGCGGCGATCTCGAGGTGCTCGGTCTTCGCGGCCGCCTCGGCGTCGAAGATGTCCCGCAGCGCGGGCGCGCCGATCTGCGGCGCGACCTCGTCGTGGGCCTGCTTGAGACCCTCCAGCGCCGGACTGCGCTGCGCCTCGGTCGGCCGGCCGAGCATCTCGAACGCCCGCTCGATGTTGGTCGCGTGCTGCCGCGTCTGGTCGAGGTGCGCCTCGATGCCCTGGCGCAGCTGGTCGTTCTCGACCTCCTGGCGCAGCTGGGGAAGCACCTCGTCCGCGAGCGTGCGCTCGACGTAGAGCATCTCGGCGAGCTGGTGGGCCATCAGGTCCTCGGGGCCGCTGACCTGCGTCTGCATGGGTGCCTCCACGGATGGGTTGTGGGCCACCCGCGTCGGTAGGCCGCGGCGGGCCGCGTGCCAAGGCCGCCGACGCGCCCGCGGACGCGGCCGCCTACGCCGCGGGCAGCAGCTCCGCGGCGTCGACGAGCTCGGTCATCCCCCGCATCGCGGCCGGACGCACGCGGGCGAACGTGCCGGGCGGGAGCTCGGCGGCGACGCCGCCGGTCATGAGCAGCTGGCCCGGCGCGGCGCCGTCGCACAGGCGCGCGGCGACGTTCACGACCGAGCCGATGTAGTCGTCGCCCTCGAACATGATCACGGGGCCGTGGCCGATCCCGCCGCGCAGCTGCAGGCCGCCCTGGCGCCGGACGCGGTCGCGGACCTCGAGGACGCAGGCGATGACGCCGGACGACTCGACGCCCGAGAGCATGACCCCGTCGCCGAGCCACTTCGTCACGCGCACGCCGTGCCGCTCGGCCGCCACGCGCACGGCGGCGCGCAGGTGCGAGAGGACGGCGACCGCCTCCTCGTCGCCGTGGGTCTCGGTGTACTCGGTGAACCCGCAGAGGTCCAGGAAGGCGAAGCAGCGCACCACCCTCATGGGGCGATCACCCGCCGGCCGGCCGCGGCTGCGCGCGGGCGGCTAGGCGCGAGCACGCCCGGTGCCCCGCGCGGGGTCGGGCGGACCGGCTGCCACGAGCTTGCGCGCGTCCTTGGGCGGGCGCGCCTTCGGCCGGGCGGCGGGGGAGCGGTCCGCCGGGGCGGCCGGCACGACACGCGGGTAGGTGAACTGGTGCTGGGTCACGAGAGGTCCGAGCGATAGGTGCGACAGAACGATGCAGATTAGCTGAGTCGCTAGCTAATCAGCAAACAGTCATCAAACCACAGATCGGGCGTGGGCGTCGCGCCAGGAAGGCCGCTACGGCGCCCAGCGCAACGGCAGGTGGTTGATGCCGTTGATGAAGTTCGACGTCAGGCGCGTCGCCGGGCCGTCGAGCCGCATCTCGGGCAGGCGCTGCAGGAACTCCGTGAAGAACGCGTGCATCTGGAGGCGCGCGAAGTGCGCGCCCAGGCACTTGTGGGGGCCGTGGCCGAAGGCGAGGTGGCGGTTCGGCGTGCGCGCGACGTCGAAGCGGAACGGGTCGGCGAACTCGCGCTCGTCGTAGTGCGCGGACACGTGGTAGACGACGACCTTGTCGCCGGCGGCGATCGACCGGCCGCGGAGCTCGAGGTCGCGCGTGGCGGTCCGGCGGAAGCTGAGGACCGGCGGGTGCCAGCGCAGCATCTCCTCGATGGCCGTCGCCAGCAGGCCGGGGTCGGCGCGCAGGCGGCGGTACGCGTCGGGGTGCTCGGCGAGGGCGAGGACGCCGCCCGGAAGCGCGCTCCGCGTCGTGTCGGTGCCCGCGATGACGAGGAGGAAGAAGAACATCTGGATCTCCTCGGGCGCGAGGCGCTCGCCGTCGACCTCGGCCTGCACGAGAGCGCTCATCACGTCGTCGGCGGGCGCGCGGCGCTTGCGCTCGGCGAGGTCGTCCGCGTAGGCGAACAGGTCGGCGAGCGCCGCCGGCGAGCGCGGGTTCACCGGCCGGCCCCGGTCGTCGCGCAGCGCCTCGCCGTGCTCGGGGTCCTGGTAGCCGATCACGCGGTTGGTCCACGTCAGCAGCAGGCGGCGGTCGTCCGCCGGCATGCCGAGCAGCTCGGCCAGATTCGCGAGCGGGAAGTCGTCGGTGATGTCGATCGGCAGGTCGCACGCGCCGTCGTCCGCGACGCGCTCCAGCAGCGCGCGGGCCCGCGCGCCGACCGAGGCGGCGAAGCGCTCCAGGCGGCGGTTCGCGAACGCCGCGGTCACGAGGCGGCGGAGGCGCAGGTGCTCCGGGGCGTCCATGTTCAGGATCATCCGGCGCACGTGGGGGAGGTCCTCAGGATCCGGGTCGCGGATCTGGGTCGCGCCCGCCCACGAGGAGAAGTCCGCGGGCGCGCCGAGCACCGTTCGCACATCCTCGTAGCGCGTCACCGCCCAGAAGCCGGGCCCGGCCGGCCACTCCCCGACGGCGTGCTCGTGCTGCCAGGACACCGGGTCCTCGTCGCGCAGGACGCGGAACGCCGCGTGGGGGATCCCGCGCGCGAAGATCGCCGGATCGAAGACGTCGACGGCCGCGGGCGCGCTCACGCCCCGGGCTCCAGGAAGCGCTCCACCGACGTGGCGAGCGCGACCGGCGTCTCCTCCATCGCATAGTGCCCGGCGCCGCCCATGACCTCGAGCTCGGCGTCGGGGTACCACTGCAGGAACGTCTGGCGCATCACGTCGGCGCTCAGCGCGGGGTCGTGCTCGCCGGCGATGACCTTGACGGGCAGCTCGCGGCCGGCGACCTCGTCGTGGAAGTCCGTCTTCGCCCACGCGTCGAGGTAGGCCGCGAACGCGTCGCGATCCGAGGCGGCGAGCGAGTGGTCGACCATCGCGTCCAGCCACACGCGGCTGTGGCGGTTGCCCGTCGTGAAGTCGATGATCGCGCGGCGGTTCTCCGGCCGGTCGGCGGCGCCGGAGAACAGCGCCCACGAGTCGTCGTCGAACGGCACGCCGCCGGCGGGCACGGGGGAGACGCCGACCATCCGGCGCACGCGCTCGGGCGCGTCGGCGAGCACCCGCTGCATCGCCATGCCGCCCATCGAGTGCCCGAGCAGCGAGAACCGCTCCCAGCCGAGGTCGTCCGCGGCGCGCAGGGCGTCGTCGGCGATCTCGGCCATCGAGTGCTCGCCGGCCTCGCCGCGGCGCGCGCCGTAGCCGCGGTAGTCGACGAACGCGTAGGTGAAGCGCGCGCCGTCGAGGTGGCGCAGCCACGGCCCCCAGGACGCCGCGTCGCCGAACCACCCGTGGAGCACGAGCACGCCGTGCTCGCCCTCGCCGTACGTGCCGACGTCCCGGCTCACCGCCATCGCTCCTCCTCTCGGACCACGCCCGTGCCGGGGCAGGCGTATCAGACCGGTGCGACCGCCCGCAAACGACCGGTCAAGGCGAGGCCGCGTCGTCCGAGGGCGCGTACCGGCTCCGGGCCACGGCGGCGACGACGGCGAACCCGACGGCGGCGACCGCGGCCGTGCCGAACAGCCGGCCGAACCGGCCGGCGTCGGCGAGGCCGGCGGCCAGGACGCTCGACACCGACCCGCCGACGAACAGCGCGGAGGCGAAGAGCGCGATCATCGTCGCGCGCGCGGCCGGCGCGACGTCCGTCGCCCACGCCTGCAGGATCGGATGGGCCGTCGCGAAGCCGGCGCCGACGAGGACCGCGCCGGCGGCGACGCCTGCGCCGGTGAAGGCGGCACAGCAGCCGAGGCCCCCGGCGATGAGCAGCCCGCCGGCCGCCAGGCGCGACGGGTGGCGCAGCGCGACCCGGCGGCGGCGCAGGATCGCCGTCCACGCCCACGCCGAGAGGCCGTACGCCGCGACGGCGAGCCCGGCGACGGCCGGGCCGGCGCCGGCGCGCTCGAGCGCCGGGGCGAAGAAGGTGAGCGTCCCGACCACCAGGGCGCCCACGACGAGCGCGAGCGCGACGACGACCCACGCCCACGGCAGCCGCGCCACGGTGAGCGCCGCGCGTGCGCCGGACTCGGGCCGCCGGCCCGCCGGCTCGGCGAGCCGCAGGCGCACCACGAG
>JAXDHC010000307.1:0-6923 GCA_034664705.1 Solirubrobacteraceae bacterium | reverse complement strand
CCCCAGCCCGGCCCGGCACCGGAGCAGCCCGCCCCGGCACCGGCCCCGGACACGCCCGCCCCGCAGGAGCCGGCGCCCGAGCAGCCCGCTCCGTCGCCGTCGCCCGAGGCGCCGAGCGCGCCGCCGGCCACGCCGGAGCCGCCCGCGTCGACCGAGGTCCGCCTCGACCTGACGCCGCCCGCGGACGAGGAGGCGTCGCCCGCGGCCGAGACGACCAAGCTGACCGTGCCCCAGACGCCCGCGGCGCCCGACGAGTCGAACCCGGTCTCGGTGACCGTCCAGGTCCACAGCACGCCCGCGCCCGAGCTGCTGCCCGCGGACGTCGTCGTCCACCTGCCCACGGACCCGGGCACGGCGCCGCCGCCGGCCGACGTCGCCGCGGTTCCGGGCCTCGGCGAGACGCCGGCGCCCACGACCGACACGCCGGCTCCGGCGACGGACACGCCCGCTCCGGCGACGGACACGGACGCCACGGCGAAGACGCCGGGCGACGCGCCCGTGGATGTGTCGGCGACGGGCGGCGTGCCGGCCGGTCCGCCCGCGGATCCCGCCGGCGCGACCGATCCGGCCGCGCCCGCGCAACCCTGAGTCAGGCCGCGGTCGCGCTGGCGAGCAGGCCCTGGCGCAGGCTCACGAAGAGCCGGCGCGCCTCGGCGACCTTCTCGCGCTCGACGTCGCGGGTCGCCAGGGCGCGGATCGCCACGTCGCCGAAGAGCTCGACGAAGCGATGGCGCTCGAGCAGCGAGGCCCCCGCAAGCTGCGCATGGCGGCTGAGCGCGAGCGTGCTCTCGTGCGCGATCGCGTACTCGCCGCTGCGACACGCTGACGCGAGCGCCCAGATCCAGCGCTTCAACGGCCCGACGGCGTCGTCGGCCGCGAACCAGCCCGGCGGCCCGTCTCCGCCGTAGAGCGCGCGTGCCGCCGCGCCGGCCACATCCATGCCGCGCTGGTCGACGAGCGCGCGCACGACGTCGAGGGGCTGCGCCGGCGGCGCGATGGGGCGCACGGTGCACGCCGGGGCGGTGCCGCGCTCGGCGTTGAGGCGGGTCACCTCCGCGACGGTGAAGCGGCGGTGCCCGCCGGGCGTGCGGACCGCGTGGATGCGGCCGTTCTCCTCCCAGCGCCGCAGCGTGCTGGCCGAGACGCCGAGCGCCTCGGCCGCCTCGCCGAGCGTGATCGTCCCGGCCATGGGCGTCTGGGCGTCCGCGGCCGGCTCGGCCGGGGCCTCGGAGGTGCGCGCCGCGGGGCGGCGGTTCGGCCTCGCCCCGGTCTCGAGCTGGAGCCCGGCGCGGAGCAGGTCCTGGATGCCCGCCGGCGGCATGGGGCGGGCGAAGTGGTAGCCCTGTGCGATCTGGCAGCCGAGGTCGAGGAGGATCTCCACCTGCTCGCACGTCTCGACGCCCTCGGCGACGGTCTGCAGGCCGAGCGCGCTCGCGATGCCGACGATGGCCTCGACGAGATGCAGGTCGTGGCCGCGGTCCGCGATGCCGGACACGAAGGACTGGTCGATCTTGAGCGCGTCCAGGGGGAAGCGCTTGAGGTAGCTCAGCGACGAGTAGCCGCTGCCGAAGTCGTCGAGGAAGAGCCGCACGCCGAGCGCCCTGAGGTCCTGGAGGACGGAGGTCGGCGACGCGGTGCGCTCCATGAGGACGCTCTCGGTGATCTCGAGCGCGAGCCGGCTCGGCGCGATGCCGGTGCGCTCCAGCGCGCGGGCGACGACGGCGGGCAGGTCGTCCACGACCAGCTGGCGACCGGACACGTTGACCGCGATGTAGGGGAGCTCCGCGGCGAGACCCGCCGCCGACCACCGTGCGAGCTGGCGACAGGCCTCCTCGATGACCCAGGCGCCGATCGGGACGATGAGGCCGGTGTCCTCGGCGAGCGGGACGAAGTCCGCCGGCATGACGATCCCGCGCTCGGGATGCTCCCAGCGCACCAGGGCCTCGGCCCCGACGATCCGGGCGTCCTCGAGGGAGACGAGCGGCTGGTAGACGAGGCGCAGCTGGTCGTCGTCGATCCCGCGGCGCAGCTCGGCCTCCATGTGGAGCCGGTCGAGGAGCCGCCGGCGGGAGTCGCGCCCGAACAGCTCGCAGTGACCGCCGCCATGGCGCTTGGCGCGATACAGCGCCACGTCGGCCTCGCGCAGCATCGCGTCGGGGGTCGCGGAGTCCGCGGTGGCCACCGCGATGCCGATCGTCGCGCTCACGAAGACCTCGGTTTCATCGAGCCAGAAGGCGGCGGTCAGCGCGTCGGTGACGCCCTCGGCGCGGGCGAGCGCCCCGCGCTCGCCGTCGACGTCCTCGCAGAGGACGGCGAAGAGGTCGCCGCCGAGCCGTGCGAGCGTGTCTGCGCCGGCGAGCCGGCCGCGCAGCCGCGCGACGACCGCGCGCAGAAGCTCGTCGCCGGCGCGATGGCCGAGGCTCTCGTTGATGAGCCGGAAGCGGTCGAGGCCGATGAGCAGGACGGCGGCCGCCGGGGCGTCGGCCGTCGTCCGGCGCAGCGCCTGGCCGAGCCGGTCGAGGAGGAGCAGGCGGTTCGGCAGGTCGGTGAGCGTGTCGTGCAGCGAGCGGTGGCGGATCTCGCCGTCGGCGCGCGCGGCGTGAAGCGAGGCCGAGACGACGAGGCCGAGCGACTCCAGGAAGGCGATCTCGCCCGGCTCGAACCGGCGCGGCGCGCGCCAGTGGACGGCCAGCAGGCCGTACGGGTCACCGCCCGGGCCGGCGATCGGCACGGCGATGCCGCTGCGGACGCCCTGAGCGCGCAGGTGCGCGGGCCACATCGCGGCCGGCTGGTGCGCGAAGTCCTCGACGACCACGGGGCGGCGCTCGCCCAGCGCGACGGCGCCCTGCGTGTCGGCGCCCACCGGAAGCGGCTCGCGCGCCTCGCCGGCCTCCCGCCGGCCGCGCCCGCCGCGCACCAGGCCGCTGCGCCCGCCGGGCAGCAGCTCGAGGAGCGTGATGAGGTCGGGCGCGAGCGCGCGCTGCACCGACGCGAGCAGTTCGTCCACCAGGACGTCGAGATCCTCGCCCGCCAGCGCACGGCGGCCGAGATCGAAGGCAGCGGCCTGGGCGACGTCGAGGGGACAGCGCTCGGCGGCGACGGCGACGAGCTTGGCGGCGGAGGGCTCGTCGTCGGGGATGAGCGATCGGTGCGGAGCGGACGCGGGGGGCATCACCTGAGTTCATCGGACGCAGCCCCCTTGTCCGTATCGGCCGATCGGCGGATCACGACCGCTGCGGGTCGTTCATCGTGCACAAATAGGGAGATCGACCGATGGCGCGCGTGGGAGGCGTCGCGGATCCTGTCCGCAATGGCAGTGTCGCCGCGTCGGGAGCGCCGCCCTGCGATCAGCACCGTGAGCGCTTCTTCGGGTCATGCGCGGCCGAGCCGCGGGTATCGGCGTGCCGACGACGCGCGCCGGCCCGACCTGCGACTCCTCCCCGCCGTCGACGATGACGGCGGGTCGCGCGCCGGCGCGCCCTCGCGCCGGCCGCGCGCCGCGATCGCGGCCGCTGCGTCGGCCGCTGCGGCCCTCGTGCTGTTCGTGCTCTGGGCCGAGGCCCTGGGCGTCGGCGCCTCCGCCGGGGCCTACGCCACCGGCGCCGCGGCCGCCGGCGGCCTGGGCCTGGCCGTCGGCTGGCTCGTGCACGATCGCCGGCGGGCGCGGGGCGGCGGCGCGCTCGACGGCCGCGGCCCGAGCGCCGCGGTGCTGCGCGATCGCGACGAGACGTTCCGGCAGATCGTGGACTCGTCGCACGACGCGATCTGGACGATGGACGTCGATGCGCGCGTCCACTTCCTCAACGACGCCGGCGCGCGGATCCTCGGCTACGGGCCCGGCGAGCTGGTCGGCCGGCGCTTCGGCGACCTCATCGTCCCGGCGGATCACGCGCGGGCGCGCACGGCGTGGCGCCGGGTCCGCGCGGGGCATCGGGTCACCGGGCTCGCGCTCGGCCTGCGCCATCGCGACGGACACCAGGTCTACGTCCTGGTCAGCGCCACGCCGCGGCTGGACGCCGAGGGCCGCGTGGCCGCGATCACGGGCATCGCGACGAACCTGAGCGAGCACCGCCGCGTGGAGGAGGAGGCGGCCCGCCAGCGCGAGCTCGTCCGGCGCGTCTTCCAGTGCAGCGTCGACGGCATCCTTGCCTTCGACCGCGACCTCACGGTCACGGCCTGGAACGCGAGCATGGCGGAGATCTTTGGCGTGACGGCGGCCGACGCCATCGGGCGCGACGTCCTCGACGTGCTTCCGTGCATGCGCGAGAACGGCGAGGACGAGCGCTTCGGCGCGACGCTCCGCGGCGACGCGCCCGCCTCGACGGCACGCCCGTTCCACGTGCTCGAGACCGGGTGCCACGGCCACGTCGACTGCCACTACTCGCCGCTGCGCGACGAGGCGGGGCGGATCAGCGGCGGCCTGGTCGTCGTCCGCGACCGCCCCCGCACCCGCGATGTCGCGCTGGCGCTGCGCGACGCGAACGAGCTGTTCACGGAAGTCTTCGAGCAGGCGCCGATCGGGATGGCGATCATCGAGCTCGACGCCGAGCTCGGCGGGACGTTCCTGCGCGTCAACCGCGCGCTCTGCGAGATCACCGGGCAGACGGCGGCGGATCTGATGCGCGCGACCGTGCTCGACGTCACCGATCCGGCCGACGCGCCGGCCGATCTCGCGTTGACGCGCCGCATGCTCGCCGGCGAGATCCCGCGCTTCCGCCTCGAGAAGCGCTTCCGCCGGCCCGACGGCTCGCCGGCGTGGGCGGCCGTGAGCGTCGCGCTGCTGCGCAACGCCGCCGGGACGACCCACCACGCCATCGCGCAGGTGGAGGACGTGACGGCGGTCCACGAGACCGCCGAGCGGCTGCGCCGCGCCTCCGACGACGACGCGGCGACGCTTCTGTGCAGCCGGGCGCGCTTCGACGCCGAGCTGCGCCGCCAGGTCGCGGACGCGGCGCGGCACGGCCATCGCGGCGCGGTCCTGACGCTCGACCTGGACAACGTCGGCGAGATCAGCGACACGCTCGGCGCCGGCGCCGGCGAGGACGTGATCCGCGAGGTCGCGGCGCTGCTGCGCAACCGCCTGCGCGAGACCGACGTCGTCGCGCGCCTCGGCCGCGACGAGTTCGCCGTGCTCCTGCGGCTGGCCCCGCTCGACACCGCCGTGGGCGTCGCCACCGAGCTCGTGCGCCAGATCGGCGAGCGGATCGTCGCCGGCGGCGGCGCCCGCCGCGTCGCGGTGACCGCCAGCGTCGGCGTGGCGCCGATCGACGAGGACGCGGGCGAGCCGCACGACGTCCTCGCCCGCGCGAACGTCGCCCGCTACGAGGCGAGGGTCGCGGGACGCGGGCAGATCGCGGTATCCCGGGACCGACGTTCCGGCGAGCTGGTGTGACCTATCGTCGACCCTAGGAGGACAGGCCCGGCCGGCGGCCGCCGCCGGTCAGAGACCGTTGCGCATGCAGCTCCGCCCGAGCATCGGGCGGTAGCTTTTGGCGCAATGGGTGACGCGACGGACCGCGGCGGTCCGATCGACGGCGTGGACGAGGTCGGCGACCAGGACGGCGACCGAGCACAGCCGCTGGACAACTGGGCGACGCGCGTCATCGAGGCGTCGCTCGACGCGGTCGCGACGATCGACGCCACCGGCCGCGTCGTGCAGTGGAACGCGGCCGCCGAGCGGCTGTTCGGCCACACGCGCGAGGAGGCGCTCGGCCAGGCCCTCGCCACCCTCGTGATCCCCCCGGACCTTCAGGCGGCCCATTGGGCGGGCCTGCTGCGGATCGTCGCCGGCGAGCCGCCGCGGATCCTCGACCGCCGGATCGAGCTGCGGGCCATGCGGCGCGGCGGCGAGGAGTTCCCCGTCGAGCTCACCATCACCCGCGTGAGCGAGTCGCCGCCCCTGTTCACGGGCTTCGTCCGAGACCTGTCGGGCCTGCGCGCGGCGGAGACCCGCGGCTCCCACATGCAGCGCGTCCTGGCCTCCGCCGAGGAGCTCGTGCACGTGGGCAGCTGGGACCTCGAGCTGGACACCGGCGACGCGGTCTGGTCCGACGAGCTCTACCGCATCCACGGCTTCGAGCCCGGATCGGTCGAGCCGGGCGTCGACATGCTCGTTGCGCTCGTGCATCCGGAGGACCGCGACTGGGTGAAGTCGCTGCTGGACACGGTCATGGCGCACCCCGAGCGGGTGCCGCCGGAGGGGACGCACATCGACTACCGCATCGTGCGCACCGACGGCTCGGTGCGCGCGATCCGCGCGCACGGCCGCGTCGAGAGCGACGAGCACGGCGTCCCGGCGCGATGGGTCGGCTCGGCCCAGGACGTCACCGACCAGCGCCTGACCGAACGCGAGCTGCACGCCCACTACGCCGTCGAGCAGGCGCTGCGCGACTGGGAGACGTTCGACGAAGGGATCGTCGGGCTCCTGCGCCGGCTCGGCAACGCCCTCGACTTCGCCATGGGGGCGCTGTGGATCTCCGACCCCGAGCAGGGCGTGCTCACGTGCCGCGCGTTCTGGAGCGCGCCGGACGTCGACGCGCGCGAGTTCGAGCTCGTCACCCGCAGCATCACCTTCCGGCCGGGGGAGGGCGTCCCCGGGACCGCGTGGGAGACGCAGCAGCCGGTCCTCGCGCCCGAGCTCGCGCACGCGACGCGCTTCCGCCGCCTCGAGGCGGCCGAACGCCTCGGCCTGCGCTCCGGGCTCGCCTTCCCGGTGATCTCCGACGACGGTCCGCTCGCGGTGCTGTCCTACTACAGCGTCGACCGCCGCGATCCCGGCGAGCGGCTGGCACGGACGCTGACGAGCATCGGGCGCGAGCTCGGGCGCTTCCACTTCCAGCGCCGGGCCGACCTCGGCTCGCGGCCGCTGTCCGATCGCGAGCTCGACGTGCTGCGGCTCGCCGCCGAGGGCAACAGCGGGCCGC
>JAXDHC010000306.1:0-5620 GCA_034664705.1 Solirubrobacteraceae bacterium | reverse complement strand
TCGAGGTTCACGCCGCCGAACGTCGGGGCGACCATCTTCACGAAGCGCACGATCTCGTCGACGTCCTGGCTGGCGACGCACAGCGGGAAGGCGTCCACGCCGGCGAACTCCTTGAAGAGCATCGCCTTGCCCTCCATCACCGGCATCGCCGCGTGCGGGCCGATGTCGCCGAGCCCGAGGACCGCGCTCCCGTCGGAGACGACCGCGACGGTGTTCGCCTTGACCGTCAGCGTCCACGCCTTCGCCGGGTCCTCGTGGATCGCCATGCACACGCGCGCGACGCCGGGCGTGTAGGCCATCGACAGGTCGTCACGCGTCTTGACGGGGACCTTCCCGCGCACCTCGATCTTGCCGCCGACGTGCAGCAGGAACGTGCGGTCCGAGACGCTGTCGACCGAGACGTCGTCGAGCGCGCGCACCGCGGCGACGACCGCCTCGCCGTGCGCGGCGTCCGCGCAGAGGAAGGTGATGTCGCGAATGACCCGGTCGCCCTCCACCCGCACGAGGTCGATGGCCCCCAGGATGGCCCCCATGCTCCCGATGGCCTGCGCCACGCGGGCGAACGCGCCCGGCTGCTGCGGGATGCGGACGCGCAGCGTGATGCTGTAGGACGCCGAGGGCTGAAGGGCGAGGTCGCCCGAGGTCTGGTCCACGATGGTCTCTCTCCGGCAAGCGGTGGAACGGTGCGCCCCGAAGGATCGCACCGGGCGTGCGCTGGTGCGTCCCGCGGTGCCCTGCACGGGGCGACCCCTGGCGCGCGCACCCCGTCCGCGGTTAGGGTGCGCCCATGAGCGTCACCGCCGCCGTCCTCATCGCCCTCGTCCTCCTCGCGCTGACGATGGCGCTCACGACCGCCGCCTTCAGCGGCGGCCGCGGCGACACGCGCGCGTAGCGGCGCGCCTCGGCGCCGGCGCCTCAGCGCCGGCGCGGCGGCATCAGGTCGGTGATGGTCCCCTCGGCCATCTCCGCCGCGAAGCCGAGCGTCTCCGACAGCGTCGGATGCGGGTGGATGGTCAGCGACAGGTCCTCGGCGTCCGCGCCCATCTCGAGCGCGAGCACGGCCTCGGCGATCAGCTCGCCCGCGTTCGGGCCGACGATGCCGGCGCCGAGCAGGCGCCGTGAGCCGGGCTCGAACAGCAGCTTCGTGACGCCCTCGTCGCGGCCGAGCGACAGCGCGCGGCCGGACGCCACCCACGGGAAGCTTGCCTTCTCGAACTCCACGCCGTCCGCCTTGGCCTGCGTCTCGGTCAGGCCCATCCACGCGACCTCCGGGTCGGTGTAGGCGACCGACGGGATCGTCTTCGCGTCGAACTCCGCGTGGTGACCGGCGGCGACCTCGGCGGCCACCTTGCCCTCGTGCGTCGCCTTGTGGGCGAGCATCGGCTCGCCGACGACGTCGCCGATCGCGTGGATGTGCGGCACATTCGTCCGCATCTGGCGGTCGACGGGGATGAAGCCCCGCTCGTCGACGAAGACGCCGGCCGCCTCGGCGCCGATCGAGCGCCCGTTGGGACGCCGCCCCACCGCGAGCAGGACGCGGTCGAACGTCTGCGGCTCCGGAGCGCCGTCGCCCTCGAAGCTCACGCGGAGGCCGCCGTCCGTGGCCTCGATGCGGGCGACGCGCGTCTTGAGCAGGATCGACTCGTAGCGCTGCTCGATGCGCTTCTGCAGCGGGCGGATGAGGTCCTTGTCGGCGCCCGGGATGAGCTGGTCCATGAGCTCGACGACGGTGATCTGCGAGCCGAGCGCGTCGTAGACCGTCGCCATCTCGAGCCCGATGATCCCGCCGCCCACGATGAGCAGCCGGTCGGGCACGTCCTCGAGCTCGAGCGCGCCGGTGGAGTCGATGATGCGCGGATCGTCGGGCAGGTCCGGCAGGCGGACCGCGCTCGACCCGGCGGCGATGATGCAGCGGTCGAAGGACACCGTCGTCGCCCCGTCGGCGCCGTCGACGCGCAGGACGTTGGGCGACGTGAAGCGGGCCACGCCGCGCACGACGTCCACCTTGCGCTGGCGGGCCAGCCCGCCGAGCCCGCCGGTCAGGCGGTCGACGACCGAGTCCTTCCACGAGCGCACGCCGTCGAGCTCGATCTGCGGGTCGCCGAAGCCGACGCCCTGGCCCTTGGCCTCCTCGGCCTCGGCGATGACGCGCGCGACGTGCAGCAGCGCCTTGGACGGGATGCAGCCGACGTTCAGGCAGACGCCGCCGAGGCGCTCGTAGCGCTCGATCAGGATCGTCTTGAGCCCGAGGTCCGCGGCGCGGAACGCGGCCGTGTACCCGCCGGGGCCGGCGCCGAGCACGACGACCTCCGCGTGCATGTCCGCGGTCCCCTCGAACGACGGCGGGGGAGCCGCGGGCGCCGGGGCCTCGCCGGCGGGCGCGGCGCCGGGCGGCGCCGCCGGCCCGCCTCCGTCGCTCGTGGCGGCGCCCTCGAGCACGAGGATCGCGGTGCCCTCCGAGACGGCGTCGCCGACGGCGACGCGCAGCTCGCGGACCGTGCCCGCCACCGGCGAGGGCACGTCCATCGTCGCCTTGTCGGACTCGAGCGTGATGAGCGGGTCCTCGACGGCGACCGTGTCGCCCGGGTGCACGAGCACGTCGATGACCGGCACCTCGGAGAAGTCGCCGATGTCCGGGACGTGGACCTCGATCGCCTCGTAGACGCCCGCGTCCGAGCCGTAGCTCGGCTGCGCATCGGCCGGCGCCGGCTCGGCCTCCTCGGCCACGTGCTCGGCGGGCGCGCCCTCCGCGGGAACGCCGTCGAGCGTGAGGATCACCGCGCCCTCGGAGACGGTGTCGCCGACGGCGATGCTCACCTCGCGCACCGTGCCGGCGGCCGGCGAGGGAACGTCCATCGTCGCCTTGTCGGACTCCAGGGTGACCAGCGGGTCCTCCGCGGCGACCTCGTCGCCGGCCTTGACCAGCACCTCGATCACGGGGACGTCGGTGAAGTCGCCGATGTCGGGGACGCGGACCTCGACCGTCTCGCTCATGAAGCTCCCTTCCGCCTAGAGCAGCGCGCGCCGCAGGTCGGTCAGCACCTGCGCGAGGTGCGCGGTGAAGCGCGCGCCCTCGGCGCCGTCGATGACGCGGTGGTCGTAGGACAGGCACAGCGGGACCATGAGCCGCGGGACGAAGTCGCTGCCGTTCCACACGGGCTTCGTCGACGACTTCGCCACGCCGAGGATCGCGACCTCGGGCGCGTTGATCAGCGGCGTGAAGCCGGTGCCGCCGATGCCGCCGAGGCTCGAGATCGAGAACGTGCCGCCCTGCATGTCGCTCGGGCCGAGCTTGCCCGCGCGGGCCTTCCCGGACAGCTCCGCCAGCTCGCGCGCGATGTCGAGGACGCCCTTCGCGTCGGCGTTCTTGATGACCGGCACGACGAGGCCGTTCGGCGTGTCCGCCGCGAAGCCGATGTTGTAGTAGCGCTTGAGGACGAGCTCCTCGCCGTCCAGCGACGCGTTGAGCTGCGGGTAGGCCTGCAGCGACGCGACGACCGCCTTGACCATCAGGGCGACCATCGTGACCTTCACGCCGTCCTTGGCGTGGGCCTCGTTGGTCTGCTTGCGGAAGGCCTCGAGGTCGGTGATGTCCGCCTCGTCGTAGTGGGTGACGTGCGGGATCATCACCCAGTTGCGCCAGAGGTTCGGGCCGCTGATGCGCTTCAGCCGCGACAGCGGCACGCGCTCGATCTCGCCGAACTTCTCGAAGTCGACCTGCGGCCAGGGCAGCAGCCCGAGGCCGGCGCCGTCGCCGGTCGGCGCGGCGGCCGGGGCCGGCGCCGACGCGGGCGCCTTGGACTGCGCCTCGACGTCCTCCTTGAGGATGCGGCCCTTTCGCCCTGTCCCCTGCACGCGGCCGAGGTCGACGCCCAGCTCGCGTGCCAGGCGGCGGGCGCCCGGGCCCGCGTAGACGGGGCCGCCGCCGTCGGAGCCCTCGGCGCCGGCCGGCCGCGCGCGGGGCGTGGCCTGCGGCTCCGACGGCGGCGGCGCGGGCGGTGGCGGGGCGGCGCCGGCCGCCGACGCGGGCGCCCCGGCCGGCG
Organism: Solirubrobacteraceae bacterium; assembly: GCA_034664705.1. Classification (GTDB taxonomy): domain Bacteria; phylum Actinomycetota; class Thermoleophilia; order Solirubrobacterales; family Solirubrobacteraceae; genus JAOPZW01. The sequence goes on along the minus strand of JAXDHC010000306.1, from coordinate 1,577 downwards.
CGCCGGGCGTGCGCGGCTCGGGCGCCGGCGCCTCCTCCGCCCCCGCCTCGGCCTGGATGGCGGTGTCGACCGTGTCGGCGGCCCCGGCCTCGGCGACGGGCTCGGTGACCGCCGCGGCCGCCCCGTCCCCGGACTGGTCGCCGTCGACGGAGAGGCTGAGGATCGCCGAGCCTTCGGAGACCGTGTCGCCGGCCTTCACCTTCAGCTCCTGCACGACGCCCGCGAAGGGCGCCGGCACGTCCATCGTCGCCTTGTCGGACTCCAGCGTGACGAGCGGCTCCTCCGCGGCGACGGTGTCGCCGGGGTTGACCATCACCTCGATGATCGGCACCTCGGAGAAGTCGCCGATGTCGGGGACGAGGACATCCTTGATGGTGGCCATGGTCGCGGTCCTCATACCGTCCAGGGCGGCGGGACGTCGGGGTCGATGTCGTAGCGCTCGATCGCCTCCTGGACGACCGCGGGCTCCACGGCGCCCTCGTCGGCGAGCGCGCGCAGCGCCGCGACCGTGACGTGGTGGCGGTCGACCTCGAAGAAGCGCCGCAGCTTGCGGCGGTAGTCGCTGCGCCCGAAGCCGTCGGTCCCGAGCACGCGGTACTCGCCCGGCACGAACGGGCGGATCTGGTCGGCGAACGTGCGCATGTAGTCGCTCGAGGCGATGACGGGGCCGGTGCGCCCCTCCAGCGAGCGCTCGACGTACGCGGGCCGCCGGTCCTCGGTGGGGTGCAGGCGGTTCCAGCGCTCCGCCGCCATCCCGTCGCGGCGCAGCTCGGTGAACGAGGTGACGCTCCACACGTCGGCGCTCACGCCGTGCTCGTCGCGCAGCATCTCGGCCGCCGCCTCGACCTCGCGCAGCATCGTGCCCGAGCCCATGAGCTGCACCTTCGGGCCGTCGCCGTCCTGCGCGCCCTCGCGCAGGAGGTACATGCCGCGCAGGATGCCCTCCTCCGCGCCCTCCGGCATCGCCGGGTGCGGGTAGTTCTCGTTCATGATCGTCAGGTAGTAGAAGACGTCCTCCTGGTCGGCGTACATCCGCCGCATGCCGTCCTGGATGATCACGGCGAGCTCGTAGCCGTACGTCGGGTCGTAGGAGATGCAGTTCGGGATCGTCGACGACAGCACGTGGCTGTGGCCGTCCTCGTGCTGCAGGCCCTCGCCGTTCAGCGTCGTGCGCCCGGCCGTGCCGCCGAGCAGGAACCCGCGCGTGCGGCTGTCGGCGGCGGCCCACGCGAGGTCGCCGATCCGCTGGAAGCCGAACATCGAGTAGAAGGTGTAGAACGGGATCATCTGGACCCCGTGGTTGCTGTAGGCGGTCCCCGCGGCGATGAACGAGGAGAACGCGCCGGGCTCGTTGATCCCCTCCTGCAGGATCTGGCCCGACTTGTCCTCCTTGTAGAACATCAGCTGCTCGGCGTCCTCGGGCGAGTACAGCTGCCCGACCTGGGAGAAGATGCCCAGCTGGCGGAACATGCCCTCCATGCCGAACGTGCGCGACTCGTCGGGCACGATCGGGACGACGTGGCGGCCGATCGTCTTGTCGCGCACCAGCGTGTTGAGGATGCGGACGAAGGCCATCG
>JAXDHC010000305.1:0-4387 GCA_034664705.1 Solirubrobacteraceae bacterium | reverse complement strand
CGGACGCCGCGACGAAGATGTCCGCGCCGGACAGGACGTCCCGCTCGCCCGCGTCGACGAAGTCGATCCGTGCGCGAAGGTCGGCCCGCAGCGGCGAGTTCGCGGGGGCGCGATGGGTGCTGAGGATGGTGGCGCGCCACGGCAGGGCCGGGTCCAGCCGTCGCAGGGCGCGGAGGAACAGCCGCAGCGCGGGACGGTCCTCGTCGTCGACGAAGGCGATGCGCACCGGGACGTCCGCGTCGCGGACCGCCCGCGGGACCGCGTCCGCCCCCGGGCTGACGACGGCGTACTCGCCGGGGAAGAAGCGCCGGAGCAGGTCGCTCGTCGCCTGGAAGCTCGCCAGCCGGGCGTCGAGGCGGCCGAACACGAGCTGGACGACCTTGCGGGCCACCTGCGTCGACACGACGCGCTCCGCCGGCGCGTGGAAACTGCCGACGTTCAGCGCGCGCGAGTGGCGCAGGGCGACGCTCGCGACGCTCGGCGCGAACGGCTCGTGGACATGGCACAGATCCAGGGCGGCGTGCTCGAAGAGCGCCTCCACGGTCCGCGCCACGTCGATCGGCACGGCGGCCGCGCGCGCCCGGCCGGGCAGCGGCGGCAGCGCCTCCCCGACCGCGAGGACCCGCGGGGCGCCGTCCTCGGAGAAGAGCTCGCCGCTGCGAACGGCGCGCCGGCCGTCGCGGACGAGGTCCTGGGAGCCCGACGGCGCGACGATGAGGACGCGATGCCCGCGCGCGGCAAGCTCGCCGGAGACCCGGCGCACCTGCTCGTTGACCTCGTGGCCCGTCTCCCATGGATACGGGGTGACATGGGCGATGGCGAACGGCCCGGGCACCTCGGGCCAGGATAGTGGGCCGCCGGCGCGGGCTCCCGCGTCGGCCGGTCGCCCGCGGCCTCCATCCTCCGTTCCGCCGATTCGCCCGGACGTCCGAAATCCGCCGATGGGCCGATGGTGGCTCACGGAAACGGCCTCTACCGTGGGCGCAGCCCCCCCGGGGGAAGGCCTTGGGCCTTTCCTTCCCGGCCCGAGCGATCGGGCCGGGAGCCCCCTCCGTGCAAGAAGGGCGACCGACGGGACACCGGTCGTCCAGGTCACGCGAGGGTGGCCCGGGGGACGCATCAACACCCCATAGCGCGAAGCGAGCGGCCCACGGGACACGGGCCGCTCGCTCGCCGCTGTGGCGGCGTCCCGGTCTAGCCCTCGGCGGCCTTCGCGGCGCGGCGGCGCTTCGGCGCGGTGCCCGGCCCCTTGCCCGCGTACTTCGCGATGAACTTCGCGGTCGCGTCGTGCGCCTCGGCGTCCGGTCGCTGCGTGTGCGGCGACTTCATGAAGTAGGAGCTCGGACCGTCCAGCTGGCCGGACAGGCCGTGGTTGAGCGCGAGCTTCAGGCAGCGCACCGCGTCGATCACGATGCCGGCGGAGTTCGGGGAGTCCCAGACCTCGAGCTTGAGCTCGACGTTGAGCGGCACGTCGCCGAACGCCTGGCCCTCGAGGCGGATGTGCGCCCACTTGCGGTCCGTGAGCCACGGCACGTAGTCCGACGGGCCGATGTAGACGTCGTCGTCGGGCAGCTTGTGGCCCATGATCGACGTGACCGCGTTGGTCTTCGAGATCTTCTTGGACTCCAGCCGCTCGCGCTCGAGCATGTTGTAGAAGTCCATGTTGCCGCCGACGTTCAGCTGCGACGTCTTCAGCATCTTCACGCCGCGCTCGTGGAAGAGGCGGGCGAGCGTGCGGTGCACGATCGTGGCGCCGACCTGCGACTTGATGTCGTCGCCGATGACCGGCAGGCCGGCCTTCTTGAAGCGCTTGTCCCAGTAGTCCTCGCGGGCGATGAAGACGGGGATGCAGTTCACGAACGCGCAGCCGGCCTCGAGGATCTGCTCGACGTACCACTTGGTCGCCTGCTCCGAGCCGACGGGCAGGTAGGACACCACGACGTCGGTGTGGGTCTCCTTGAGGATCGAGATCATGTCGGCCGTCTCGCCCTTGGCCTTCGTGATCTTCTCGGCCGCGTACTTGCCGATGCCGTCGTGCGTCATGCCGCGATGGACGGGCACGCCGAGCTTGCGCGGGACCTTCGTGAACTTGATCGTGTTGTTCGGGTCCGCCCAGATCGCCTCGCCGAGGTCCTTGCCGACCTTCGTGCGGTTGATGTCGAACGCGCAGGTGAACTCGATGTCCGAGACGTGGTAGCCGCCGAGGTCGACGTTCATGAGCCCGGGGACGGGCTGGGAGGCGTCCGCCGAGGCGTAGTGGTGGACGCCCTGCACGAACGAGTTCGCACAGTTGCCGACGCCGATGATGGCCACGCGGACCTTGTCGTGCTGATAGCGGGCCTTGCCGTTGGTCGCGGCGCCCGCGACCACCGTCCCCGCGTGTCCGTTGCCGTTTGTGCTCAATACAGCCTCCGTTGTTGCTGAGTCCGCCGCCCGGCCTGACGTCGTCCGGACACGGCGTTTCAGGGTGATTCCGTTCAGGCGGCGCTGCCGCTCGCCCGCAGGGCGGAGCGGACGTGGAGGATACGCTGCAGGACGGTGACCGTCCCAAGTGCAGCCAGAACGTACACGGACGGAGCCAGGAATCCCACGTCGGCGAGCAGGATGCCCGCGGAGAGGATCACCACTCGGACCGCCCGGCTGGCGATGCCGACCTTGCACTCCACGCCGAGCGCCTCGGCGCGGGCGCGGGTGTAGCTGACCATCAGCGACGCGAGCACGGCGACGACCGTCGCCGCCGCGGCGAACTGGTCGTCGTGAGCCGCGAACACCGCCGCCACGGCGGTCAGCACGATCCCCTCCTCGATGCGATCGAGCGTCGAGTCGAGGAACGCGCCGAACTGCGAGCCCTTGCCGGACATGCGCGAGTAGCGCCCGTCCAGCGTGTCGCAGATCGAGCCGACGATGAACGCGATGCCGCCGAGGATGAACATCTCCTGCCAGATCAGCACGGCGGCGACGACGTTGAGGAGCAGGCCGGTGACCGAGATCGCATTCGGCGTGAGCCGCGACTCGATCAGGCGGTTGCGCATCAGCTCGCGGCGGGCGCCGGTGCCGAGCGGGGTTCTGGCGCCCGCGCGGCGCTGCGGCCGCGGCGTGGTCTGGGGCTCGGGCATCAGGCGGTCGCCTTCACCGGCTGGAACGCCCACGCCGCCGGGCGCGCGCGGGCCATCCACGCGGCCGCCCAGGCGCCGAGCACGGCGGTCACCGCGCCGAGGAAGGCGTCGGCGAAGAAGTGGTTGGCCGTGGCCACGATCACGAAGGTCACCACCAGGGGGTACAGCGACCACACCACCCGGGTTACACGGTGCTTGGCCAGACGGGCGATCGGGATGGCGATCATGAGCGCGAACGCGACGTGCATCGAGGGCACGGCCGCGTAGGGGTTGACGAGCGCGTTGACCGCGACGCTGTCGTGGGCCACGCCGACCATGTCGGACACCGAGTCGAAGAACCCCCACTCGGGGAAGAAGCGCGGCGGCGCGGTCGGCAGCACGACGTAGCCGACGAGCGCGAGGCCCATCGCGACGGCGAACATGTTGCGCACGAAGTAGAAGCTCCGGTTGTGCGCGAGGTAGAGGTACACCAGCGCGCCGACCGTCACGGTGACCTGGGCGTTGATGTAGACCCAGCTCGCGAAGTCGATGATGGCCGGCCGGGCCGCCGCCCACGCCTGGACGCTGGGTTCCACGAAGATGCCGAGCGTCTGCTCGAAGTGGATGAGCTCGCGGGCGTTGCGGAACGCGACGGACGCCCCCATCGGGTCGTCGACGGCGCCCCGGGCGAGGCGGTAGCCGTAGTAGGCAGCCGCGAAGAGCAGCACCTGCCGCAGACCGTCCACGGGACCACGCGGGAGGAGCCGCGCCACGACGAGGTGAAGGCGCGCCTGCATGGATTGGCCTGATCCTATAGGCCGACTCAGGCCGTTCATGTGCGGTTGTCCCCACCCCTAACGAACCTTCACCCTTCGCAACGGGGCCCCGTCGCGCCCACTCGCGCCGGGCTGAAGGAGGGCTCCAGGCGCACGATCCCGGGGCCCGCGAGCCGCACGCGGGTCCAGTCTCCCGGCGCCCGCTGCACGCATCCCCGGCCGCCCGTCAGCCGCCAGTAGGGGTTGAAGCGGATGCGCACGTCGACCGTCCCGGCGCGGTCGGCGCGCAGCGTGAGGCGCTCGGCGTCGAGGGCGACGGCGCGCGCGGCGCCGGCCGCCAGCGGGCGCGCGCCCGCGACCTCGTAGACGCGCCAGTGCCGCTCGCGCCACACGGCACGGAGCCCGGGCACGGCGCCGCGGCGCACGAGCGCGGCCTCCTCCCGCGCGGACGCGTCGAGCGGCGCGTCGGGCACGGCGACGAAGCGCACGGCGGTGTCGTCCAGCCAGCGCCGGTAG
>JAXDHC010000304.1:0-7889 GCA_034664705.1 Solirubrobacteraceae bacterium | reverse complement strand
GACGGAGCGCTCGGACCAGGCCGGGAACGCCGCGGCCGCGGCGCGCACCGCGCGGTCGGCGGCCTCCGCGTCCCCGCTCGTGACGCGGCCGACCAGCTCGCCGGAGGCCGGGTCGCGGACCTCCATCGCGCCCGATCCGAGCGGCTCGTCACGGCCGTCGACGAACGCTCCGAGCCCCAGGACCGGCCGGCTCATGACCTCTGACACGGGGGTACCTCCTGCTTGACGTCGGCTGCTCGGCGACTATACACTGTCGGCCGTCAATGAACTGTCTCACGTCTAGGCCGCACGGCGCTCAGGCGGCGATGCAGCATGGCGACGACCCTGTCGGCAACGGCATCGCCGACCACGTCGCTCCACACGCGCGCCGCCGCCGTCCCCTCGCGGACGACGGCCTCGAGAGCCCCCGGGCCGAGGTCGGCGTCCTGCAGGCAGCGCGTCCCGAAGCCCACGTGCCAGCGCTCGTCGCGCAGCACGAGCTCCACCCCCTCGCGGATCCCGGTGAGCTCCGGCGCGTCCTCGAGCAGCTCGAGCACGGCGAACTGGCCGGCCGTGAACACCACGCCCTCGAGGACCATGTGGTAGAGGCCGACGGCGCGCTCGAGGCCCGTCCGGCCGGCGCCGAGGTCGCGCGCCACCGCGGGGAGACGCTGCTCGAACAGCTCGAGGAAGTCGGCCGGCAGCAGCCCGCGCACGGCGGCGAGGCGCTCGCGCTCGTCGTGCCCCGGGACGCCGGCGACGTCGGCGACGACGCGATCGAAGAAGGCCGCGTGGCGGCGCTCGTCGCCCTCCTGGGCGCGGAAGCACGCGACCGCGTTCGGGTCGCCGGCCGCGTCGCCGAACGGCCCGAGCTCCTCGGCGACGCTCGTCTCGCCGACGCAGAAGCCGGCCAGCAGCGCGAGCAGGCGCGCGCGGCGCTGCGGGTCGACGCCCGGCCAGGCGTCCGCGTCGGGGCGCAGGTCGATGGCGGCCTCGTCCCACTGCAGCCTTCGCGCCAGCGCGGCGAAGTGCTCGTAGCCGGCGATCATCGCGACGCGCCCTCAGTCGTCGAGCGGCGAGAAGTCGTCCTTGCGGGCGCCGCAGACGGGGCAGGACCAGTTGTCGGGGATCTCCTGGAACTTCGCGCCGGGCGCGATGCCGCCGTCGGCGTCGCCCTCCGCCGGGTCGTACACGTACCCGCAGAGCTCGCAGATCCAGAGACCACCCTCGTCCGCCACGGCGCGGACCGTAGCAAAGGGAAACCGTCGCTCCCGGCTCCATCGGGGTATCCACATTCAGGCACACGACGCATGGGAGGATCAGCCACATGAGCACGATGACCGAGGAGCAACTCCTCGACCGGATCAAGAGCGGCAAGCTGATCGAGGGGCCCGAGTACGCCACCGAGCGCTACATCGAGGGGCTGAAGCGCACGCTCGTCGTCTCGGGTGACACGGAGCTCATCAGCGCCCCGGCGTACATGCGGGCCGCCCAGGACGCGCCGCGCATCAACTCCTACATCTCCGTCACCGGGATCGCCCAGGACGAGCTCGGCCACGCCCACATCGCCTACCGGCTGCTGCGCGACCTCGGCGTCGACATCGAGAAGCTCGTCTATGAGCGCGACCCCAAGGACTTCCGCCACCCCTACGCGTTCGACGTGCCGCTCGACAACTGGGCGGAGATGGTGATGGCGAACTTCCTCTACGACCGCGCCGGCTTCTGCATCCTCGACGACGTCTTTCAGAACTCGAGCTACGGGCCGTGGAAGCGCGCGCTCGTCAAGGTCGAGCGCGAGGAGAACTTCCACCTGCGCCACGGCGAGCAGTGGGTCGCGACGATGTCCGAGAGCCCCGAGCAGCGCAAGCAGCTGCAGGACGCGATCGACTGGATGTTCCTCATGACGCTCGAGTGGTTCGGCCTGCCGGACACGATGAAGCGCCACGGCGAGCAGATCGAGTACGGCATGAAGGGCTCGACGAACGACGAGCTGCGCCAGACCTGGATGGCGTCGGCCGTCCCGCTCTGCGAGAAGCACGGCCTGAAGGTGCCCGCGCACTACGACCAAGCGTCGGACCAGTACGTCATCGACTGCGAGTTCCCGCTCGAGTTCGACGAGGAGGAGAAGCGGTGGATGGCCGACGAGGGCCGGATCGAGTGGGAGCAGGTGCTCAAGCGCTGGAAGCGCCGCGGGCCGGCGAACGAGGAGTTCGTCGAGTCGATCCAGCGCGGCTACCGCCAGATGACCAAGTACCTGGACGCCGCCTGATGGCCGCGCTCACCAACGAGGACCTCGTGCTCGCGCTGCGCGAGGTCAACGACCCCGAGTACCCCATCTCGATCGTCGACATGGGGCTCGTTCGCGGCGTCTCGATCGAGGGCTCGCGCGCGCACGTGAAGATCACGTACACCTCGATGGGCTGCCCGTGCAAGGACCTCATCCTCGAGGACGTGCGCACCCGGCTGCTGGAGATGGACGGCGTCGACGACGTCGAGATCGAGGAGGTCTACGAGGAGTGGAAGCGCGACCACATGTCGCGCCGCGGCGTGCGCACCCTGCGCGAGCTGGGGGTCGGCTGACATGAAGGCCGAGCGCGACCACGAGTACTACCAGGTGTTCGCCCGCCGCAAGGTGGACGAGCCGCTGCTGCACATCGGCACCGTCGGCGCCAGCGAGCCCGACGACGCCGAGGTGTTCGCCTTCAAGCTCTACGACCAATGGCGCTGGACCGAGATGTTCGTGGCCCCGAGCCGCACCCTCGTCCAGGTCCGCAAGCCGGAGTGACCATGGCCCGCTATCTGATCTTCGCCCGCGACCGGTACGAGGAGCCGCTCGAGCTCCACGGGACGCTCGAGGCCGACGGCGACGACGCCGCGGCCGCGGCGGCCCCCGGCGAGCTCGGCGACGGCGGCTGGATCGAGATCCAGCTCGTCCCCGAGGCCGCGATCCGCTGGGTCGTCCAGGCGACCGGCGACACGACCCCCGAGGAGGTCCAGCATGCCTGAGACGAGAACGAGCTCGGCGCCGTCCACCGCGCCCGACAACCTGGACCCCGGGTTCGTCACCGAGGGCTTCGCGCTCTCGGCGCTCGTGAATCTGATCCTGGTCCTCGCCGACAACAAGTACTTCCTCGGCCGGCGCCTCTCGGAGTGGTGCCCGGGCGGCCCGTCGCTCGAGAGCGCGGTCGCGGCGGCCGCCCTCGCGCAGGAGGAGCTCGGCCACGCGCGGGCGCTCTACCCGCTGCTCGAGGAGATGCCCGTCGCGGAGGCGCCCGTCCCGCTCCAGCGCGGCGGCGAGCGCGAGCGCAAGTACGTCGTGTCGTTCCTCGAGGACCCGCTGCCGACGTGGCCGCACGTCGTCGCGGCGCTCGCGCTGATCGACCCCGCGCTGACGGTGATGTTCAACGCGCTGTCGGACTGCCGCTACGACGACCTGCGCAAGCGCGCCCGGCGGATCCCGAGCGAGGAGTCCTTCCACCGCAAGTACGCCGACGGGCGCGTGCGCGACCTGACCCGCACCGAGGGCGGGCGCCGCGAGATGCAGACGCGCGTGGACGAGCTGCTGCCCGAGATGCTGTGCTGGTTCGGGCCCAGCGGCGAGCGCGGCGTCGACGAGCTCAAGCGCGAGGGGCTTCTGAACAAGGACTCCGACGAGCTCCGCCGGGCCTACCTGGACGACATCGGGCCGGTGCTCGGCGAGGGCGGCATCAACGTGGAGGTCGGTGAGCTGCCATGGGACCGATGGAACCAGCTCCAGCGTCGCCTGGACCGGTGAGCGCCGGCGACGACGCTCCCGAGACCGTGCGCTGCACGTGGTGCGCGTCCGACCACGTGGAGAAGGTCGGCGAGTGGGGCCCGCAGCTGCTCGCCGAGCAGTGGATGTGCCTGAGCTGCCGGAGCCCGTTCGAGTGGATCCGGCGCCGGTAGCCCAGGCGCTCGACGGCGACGGGATCCTGACCGTCGCCCTCGCGCGGCCCGAGCGGCGCAACACCATCGACGGCGAGATGCAGGCGGCGATCCGCGACGCCTTCGAGCGCGCGGCGCGCGACGCCGGCGTGCGCGCGGTCATCCTCACCGGAGAGGGCCGCGCGTTCTCGGCCGGCGGCGACCTGAGCCGCTTCGAGCAGGACTGGGATCCGCGCGAGTTCCGCCACGACTCGCATCAGCTCACGCAGGTCGTCTCGCTCGTCGAGCGCCTGGAGAAGCCGACGGTCGCCGCGATCAACGGCGTCAGCACCGGCGCCGGGACCCAGCTCGCGCTGGCCTGCGATGTGCGGATCGCCGCGGCGGGCGCGCGGTTCGTCTATCGCGAGGGGCGCCTCGGGCTCATCCCGTCGCACGGCGGGTGCACGCGGCTGGTGAAGCTGATCGGCCTCGCGCGCGCGCGCGACGTCGTCCTCGGCGGCGAGGAGCTGTCCGCCGAGGAGGCGCACCGCGTCGGGCTGATCACCGAGGTCGTCGACGACGGCGACGTGGTCGCCGCCGCGCGCCGGCGGCTGACCGTCATGCTCGCGCGCTCGCCGCAGGCCTACGCGGCGGCCAAGCGGCTCCTGTGGCTGGCGGCGAACGTCGACCTCGAGAGCGGGATGGTCGCCGAGGGGCTCGCGCAGAGCCTGCTCATCGGCACCGAGGAGCACCGGCGCGGCGTCGAGGCCGCGCGCGAGCGGATCGCCTCGCGCGGCGACGACCGGTAGAAGTCCGGGATCCCGATGGCGACGATCATGAGCCTCGACGGCGTCACCCCGCGGATCGCGGACGACGTGTTCCTCGCGCCGACCGCGGTGCTCATCGGCGACGTCGTCGTGGAGTCCGGCGCGAGCATCTGGTTCGGCGCAGTGCTGCGCGGCGACTTCGGCTCGATCGAGATCGGGCCCGGCAGCTGCGTCCAGGACAACGCCGTCATCCACTGCGCCGAGGACCTCCCCACCCGGGTCGGCGAGAACGTCACGGTCGGCCACATGGCGATGCTCGAGGGCTGCGTCGTCGACGACGGCGCGCTCATCGGCATGGGCGCGATCGTGCTGCAGCGCGCGAGCGTCGGCGCGCGCTCCATGGTCGCCGCGGGCGCCGTCGTCGGCGAGGGGCGCGAGATCCCGCCCGGCGTGCTCGCCGCCGGCGTGCCGGCGGTGGTGAAGAAGGAGCTCGACGGCAGCGCGCGCGAGTGGGTCGAGATGGCGGCGCGCGAGTACCAGGGGATGCGCCGGCGCTACATGCGCGGGGCGCGGATCGTCGAGCTCGACGCCGCGCGCCCGGCGCCGTGAGCGGCGATCCGGGTGCGGCCGGCGCGGCCAGTGACGCGGGCGCGGACGCGGAGGCGACGCGAGCCGCGCAGGCCGCGCTGCAGCGCGCCGAGGCGGCCGGGATCTGGCGCATCCCGGTGCCGACGCCCTTCCGCGTCGGGCCGATCAACGTCTACGTCGTCGAGGACGAGCCGCTGACGCTCATCGACGCGGGCCCGAACAGCGCGAGCTCGTTCGACGTGCTCGAGGCCGGGCTGGCCGAGCGCGGCCGCGCGGTCGCCGACGTGGAGCTGCTCGTCCTGACGCACCAGCACCCCGACCACCAGGGGCTGGCCGCCTCGATCGTCCGCCGCTCGGGCGCCGAGGTGGCGGTCCTCGACCGCCTCGCCGGCCCGCTCGCGGACTGGTCGGCCTACGCCGACCGCAACGACGAGTTCGCCGAGGCGCTCATGCGCCGGCACGGCATCGCGCCCGAGATGACGAACGTCCTGCGCGCGGTGGCCCGTGCCCAGCACGGCTGGGGCGCCAGCGTCACGGCGACGCGCGCGCTCGTGCCCGGCGAGCGCCTGCGCCTGCGCGACCGCTCGCTGCAGATCCTGCACGCCCCCGGGCACTCGCCGTCGGACACCCTGTTCTGGGACGGGGCGCGCGACATCCTCATCGGGGGCGACCACCTGCTCGGCCACATCTCCTCTAACCCGATCATCACGCTCCCCCTCGACGACGACGAGGCGGCCCGTGCGCTCGCCGGCGAGGACCGCCCCCACCCGCTGCCCGACTACCTCGCCTCGCTGCGCCGCACCAGCGACCTCGGCCCCGGCCTCGTCCTGCCGGGCCACGGCGACCCGGTGACCGACGCCCGCGCGCTCGTCGAGCAGCGCCTCGTCATGCACGGCCGCCGCGCCGACAAGATCCACCGCATCCTCGTCGCGCGGTCGCGCACCGCGCACGAGGTCGCCCGCGAGATGTGGGGCGACCGCGCCCTGAGCCAGCCGATCCTCACGCTCAGCGAGGTCCTCGGCCACATCGACCTGCTGGCCGCCGAGGGGCGCGCGCGCGAGGTCGAGGAGGGCGGCCGCGTGCGACTCGAAGCGGTGTAGCGGCGCGGTCAGCGCAGCGCGCGCCGCCCGCCGTGCACGACGCGCACGGCGACCCGCGCCGGGCGTGACGGGGCGGCGAGCGAGAGGAAGTCGCGCACTGCGCCGGCGTGGGCGCAGAACGGGCAGGCGATCGGGGCGGCCGGCGAGACCCGGCCCGCGCCCGGCGCGACGGGGGCGTCGCAGCGCGGGCAGGCGAGCGTGCCGGTGGCGAGGTGCGACGACCGCGCGTCGCGGCGCTCCTCGTGGCTGCCGCCGACCCGCGAGACGGGGGTTGGACGCGCGGGGTCCGATCCGTCGATGCCGCGGTGCAGGCTCATCCCGATGAGTGTACGTCCGGCCTTCCGCCGCCACGACGAGGGGCGCCCGCAGGCGCCCCTCGGCGGCTCCGACCCCGGCGCGGGTCAGGCGGCGGCGGGGGCTTCCTGCGCGCCGGGCATGGCGGCCGCGCGTGCCGTTGCGCCACCCGCGCGCCCGGGCGTGAACAGCGCGAGCACGGCGCCGATCGCGAGGACGACGACGGCGATCGGCAGGGCGGCGCTCACGCCGTCGGTGAACGCCAGCGGGCTCTCGTAGCCGCCGTGGGCGCTGAACACCGACGCGAGGACGGCGACGCCCATCACCCCGCCGATCTCGCGGATCGCGTTCGTCGCGCCGGAGGCCTTGCCGGCCTCGCTCGCCCGCACCGATGCCAGGACGGTCTCGGCCGCGGTCGGGAAGACGAGCGCCATGCCCGTGCCGGCCAGCGCGAAGGGCGCGATCAGCTCCGTGAACGGCGTGTCGGGCGAGGCGACCGTGGCGATCCACGCCAGGCCGATCGCCTGGAGCGCGAGGCCGGCGGCCATCAGCGGGCGGTTGCCGATGCGCGACCCGAGGATGCCGGCGAGCGGCGCGACGACCATCGGCATCGCCGTCCACGGAAGCGTCCGCAGGCCGGCCTCGAACGGGCTGAGACCCTGCGCCGTCTGGAAGAACTGGCTGAGCAGGAAGATCGCCCCGAACGTCCCGAAGAACATCGTGAACGACAGGCCGTTCGTGGCGCTGAAGGACCGCGAGGCGAAGAAGCGCATCGGCAGCATCGGCCGCGGCGCCCGGAGCTCCCAGCGCACGAAGGCGACCAGCGCCGCGACGCCGAGCGTCAGCGAGCCGAGCACGGTCGCGCTCGTCCAGCCGAGCGCCTCGCCGCGGATGATCCCGAAGGTCAGCCCGAACAGGCCGGCGCCGGCGAGCACGAGGCCGCGCAGGTCGAGCTCACGGTCGGGGCCGCGCGACTCGACCAGCGCCCGGCCGGCGAGCGGGATCAGCGCGAGGCCGATCGGCACGTTGAGCAGGAAGATCCACTGCCAGGCGATCCCCTCGACGACGGCCCCGCCGACGAGCGGGCCGACGGCGACGCCGAGGCCGCTGATGCCGCCCCAGATCCCGAGCGCCGCCCCGCGCCGCTCGGGCGGGAACGCCTCGCTGATGAGCGTGAGGGTGAGCGGCGTGACCATCGCCGCGCCGAGGCCCTGCAGCCCGCGGGCGGCGACGAGCGCCTCGATCGACGGCGCGAGCGCGGCCAGCGCGCTGGCGA
>JAXDHC010000303.1:0-3896 GCA_034664705.1 Solirubrobacteraceae bacterium | reverse complement strand
TGACCAACTGAGCTACCGGCCCGCGCGGGGCGTGCGCCCCGCACGGGCGCAAGGCTAGTCGGCGACCGGCGTCGACCGGCGGGTTTCGCGCTCGGCCGGCGCTGCGCTCCGTGGCGCGCGGCCCGCTACGTGCCCTTCGGGGCCACCTTCGCGATCGCCCGCATGAGCTCGCCGACCGAGAAGGCGCCCTCGAAGCGCGCCGCGACGCGGCCCTTGCGGTCGATCACGAACGTCCACGGCTCCGTGCGCAGCCGCCAGGCGGCGACGGGGCCCTGGACGCCCTTGTCGACCTCGTTGTCGCGGTAGATCTCCTGATGGATGAACGCGACGCCGCCGCCGACGCGCGCCTTGGCCTGCTCGACGATGTCGACGACGGGGCCGCAGACGCGGCTCGCGCACAGCGCGGGCGTGGCGAACGTGATGACGACGGGCTTGCGGCCCAGCACGTCGGCGAGGTCGGTGCGCAGCAGGTCCGTGGCGGGCGGCGTGCGCGTGTCGACCGCCGAGGCGTCGCCACCGACGTCGGCGAGCGTGCGGGTGTGGACGCGGATCGCGCGCTCGCCCACGTCGGGCGGCCGCGGGCCGGCGCGCTCGATCTCGACCGAGTAGGGGTTCGTCCCGATGAACCGGCCGTCGAGCTTGGCGATCGCCGTCACGATGTGGCGGCCGCGGCGGCGGAAGGGCACGTCGGCGACGTAGATCGCGTTGGCGGCGTCGGGGTCGGACGCGGTCGTCCGGCTCTGGAACGGGCCCTCGACCTTGAGCGACTCCCACCGCGCGATGTACGGCCCGCGCACGTGGGTGCCGTCCTCGCGCGCGACGTACAGGGCGACCTTGGCCCCGCTCACGGGCTTGCGCGCCGTGTCGTAGAGGGCGAACCCGTAGCGGTTCGTCCCGCGCTTGAGCTCCTGGACGCTCGGCGAGAGCACGAGCGTCTGCCCCGTGCCCGCCTTCAGCGCCGCCATCGTCCGCCCGTGGGACTTCGGGAAGTCCGCCGGCTGCCCGGCCGGCTGCGGCTCGGGGGGCGGCGCCGCGGCGTCGTCCGCACCACCGCATGCGGCCGCCAGGGCGGCGACGGCCAGCATGGCCGCGAGGGTCGCGAGCGGGCGATTCACGCGGCGAGTGTAGGCACTGGTGATTGGATACGGCGCCAGTTGGCGGCGAGCGAACGGAGGGTGGAGATGGCGGAACGGGCGGCGATCGTGACGGGGGCGTCGAGCGGGATCGGGCTGGCGATCGCCCACCTGCTGGGCGAGGAAGGCTATGCGCTGACCCTGGCCGCGCGACGGCCGGAGAAGCTCGACGCCGCCGCGGCGACGCTCGCCGGCGAGGGGTTCGACGTCCACGCCGTCGCCGGGAACCTCGGCCTCGAGGAGGACGTCCAGCGCGTGGTCGCGGCGCACCGCGAGCGCTACGGGCGCCTCGACGTGCTGGTCAACAGCGCCGGGGTGGGCATCGGCGAGCCGATCGGCGAGCTGACGATGAAGAAGGTCGACATCCAGATCGCCACGAACCTGCGCTCGGTCATCCTCTTCTACCGCGAGTGCCGCGACCTCCTGGCCGCCGCGGGCGCCGAGCACCGGCGCGCGCTCGTCGTCAACCTCGCCTCGATCGCCGGCAAGAGCGGCCAGCCCTGGCTGTCGGTGTACGGCGCGACGAAGGCGGCGATCATCAACTTCACGCAGGCGATGGACCGCGAGCTCATCAAGGAGGGCATCCGGTCCACGGCCCTGTGCCCCGCGTTCGTCGACACCCCGATGACCGACTTCGTCAAGGGCGAGATCGACGCGCAGGACATGATCACGACGGCCGACATCGCCGAGGCGGTGCGCTTCCTGCTGCGCCTCTCCCCCAACTGCGTCGTCCCCGAGATCATCTTCGCGCGGCCCGATGAGGGGCTGTAGGACTAGGGTTCCGCGCCGCGACGAAAGGTGGCTCGGAACATGAAGCTCGGCGTGCACATCGGCTACTGGGGCATGGGCCTCACGAGCGAGGACCAGCTCGCGATCGTCCGCGAGGCCGAGCGCCTCGACTACGACAGCGTGTGGGCGGCCGAGGCCTACGGCTCCGACGCGGCGACGATCCTCGGCTGGATCGCCGGCCAGACCGAGCGCATCCGGATCGGCTCGGCGATCTTCCAGATGCCCGCGCGCTCGCCCGCCATGACCGCGATGACGGCGGCGACGCTGGACCAGATCTCGGGCGGGCGCATGATGCTCGGCATCGGCTCGTCCGGCCCGCAGGTCGCCGAGGGGTGGCACGGCCAGCGCTTCGGCCGCCAGCTGCAGCGCACGCGCGAGTACGTCGCCGTCGTCCGCAAGGCGCTGAACCGCGAGAAGGTCGAGTTCCACGGCGAGACGCTGGACCTGCCGCTGCCGGACGGCCCCGGCAAGGCGCTCAAGCTGACGATCGCGCCGGTCCAGGACCGCATCCCGATCTACCTCGCCGCGATCGGACCGAAGAACACGGAGCTCGCCGGCGAGATCGCCGACGGGTGGATCCCGATCTTCTTCTCGCCCGAGAACGTCGGCGAGCTGCGGCCGCTGCTCGAGGAGGGCGCGCGGCGCGCGGGGCGCTCGCTCGACGACTTCGACATCGCGCCGACGGTCAACGTCTCGGTCAGCGACGACCTCCAGGCCGCGCGCGACGTCATGCGCCCGGTCATCGCGCTGTACGTCGGCGGCATGGGCTCGCGCAAGCAGAACTTCTACAACGCGCTCGCGGGCCGGTACGGGTTCGAGGCGGCGGCGAAGGAGATCCAGGACCTCTACCTCGACGGCCGTCGCGACGAGGCGGCGGCCGCCGTGCCCGACGAGCTCGTCGACACGGTCACGATCTGCGGACCGGCCGACCGGGTGCGCGAGCGCCTCGCGGTGTACCGCGACGCCGGCGTCGGGACGCTCGGCGTGACGCCGATGGCGTGGACGCGCGACGAGCGCATCGCGCAGCTGCGCCAGATCGCCGAGCTTGCCGCCTGAGACACGCTCCGAGCCCCGGCGCCTGCTGCTCGGCGCCTTCGGGGACCCGGGCCACGCGTTCCCGATGATCGCGCTGGGCCGCGCGCTGGCGGCCCGCGGCCACGAGGTCGTGCTGCAGACGTGGCGGCGCTGGCAGGACGACGTCGAGGCCGGCGGGATGCGCTTCGAGCCGGCGCCGGAGTACCACGTCTTCCCGACGGCGCAGCAGCCGCTGTCGCCGTACGAGGCGATCGTGCGCGCGACCCGCGACACCCGCCCGCTCGTCGCCGCGCTGCGGCCCGACGCCGTCGTCGCCGACATCCTCACGCTCGCGCCGGCGCTCGCCGGCGAGCTCGAGGGCATCCCGGTCGCCACCCTCATCCCGCACGTCGACCCGCGCGGCGCGCCGGGGTTCCCGCCGTACTCGATCGGCGCGCGCCTGCCCCGGACGCCGCTGGGCCGGCGGCTGTGGCGCTCGGCCGAGCGCGTCGTCGACATCGGGCTCGAGCGCGGCCGCAGCGAGCTCAACGAGACCCGCGCGCGGCTGGGGCTGCCGGCGCTCGCGCACGTGCACGGCGGCATCTCGCGTGAGCTCTGCCTCGTCGGGACCCTCCCCCAGCTCGAGTACCCGCGGGTGTGGCTGCCGGCGACGCACGTCGTCGGGCCGCTCCTGTGGGAGCCGCCCACGGGCGACGTCGAGGTGCCGCCCGGCGACGCGCCGCTCGTCCTCGTCGCGCCGTCGACGTCGCAGGACCACTCGCACCGCCTGCTGCGCGCGGCCCTCGAGGGGCTGGCCGATCTGCCCGTCCGGGTGCTCGCGACCTGGAACCGGCGCGAGCCCAGCGAGGCGCTCGCCGTCCCGGAGAACGCACGGGTCGTCGACTGGCTCTCGTACGCGCGCACGATGCCGCTGTGCGACGTCGTGGTGTGCCACGCCGG
>JAXDHC010000302.1:0-9988 GCA_034664705.1 Solirubrobacteraceae bacterium | reverse complement strand
GACGCGTTCCAGTCGCGCCTGGGCCTGGCCCGCACGCTGCTGTCCGACCGGCTGGGCGTGCTCGTCGAGGAGGAGATCTTCGAGCGCGTGCGCTACCAGGAGCGCCCGGAGCGCTACGAGTACCGCCTGACGCAGAAGGGCCTCGACCTGTACCCCGTGCTGCTCTCGCTGATGGAGTGGGGCGACCGGTACAAGGTGGCGGAGCCGCCGGTGAAGCTCATCCACAAGGGCTGCGGTGAGCCGGCCGAGCCGCACATGACGTGCAGCCACTGCAACGAGGCCGTCGGCTACTACGACCTGCGGGCGGAGTACGCGGCCAACGCCTGGTAGCGCCGCCCGCGCGAGCGCCACGCCGGCGCTGCTGCAGGTCGCCCAGGGGCGCGCGGCGCCCGACACCGTCGTCACCGGCGGGACCGTCGCCGACGTCTACGCCGGCGAATGGGTCGCCGCGAACGTCGAGATCGCCGGCGGCCGGATCGCCTACGTCGGGCCGCGCGCGCCGCGCACCGGGCCGGAGACCGTCGAGATCGACGCCGGCGGCCGCGTGGTCGCGCCCGGCTACGTCGAGCCGCATGCTCACCCATGGGTGCTGTACTCGCCGGTGAGCCTCGTCGAGGCGGCGGTGCGCGACGGCACGACGACGCTCGTCCTCGACAACCTGTTCCAGTTCCTCGGCCTCGGCGTCGCCGGCCACCGCGCGGTCGTCGACGCCGTCGCGCGCATGCCCGCGAATCTGTGGTGGAACGTCCGCACCGCGACGCAGACGGGCTCGCGGGAGGACGAGGCGCGGTTCACGCCCGCGGCCATCGACGAGCAGCTGGGCTGGCCGGAGGTCGCACTCGGGGGCGAGATCACCGGCTGGAGCGGCGTCACGCGGGGCGAGCCGCGGCTGCTTCACGCGATCGCCGCCACGCGCGCCTCGCGGCGGCGCGCCGAGGGTCACGCGGCCGGCGCCTCGTTCGACCGCCTCGCCGGCCTGGCGGCGGCAGGCATCGGCTCCGACCACGAGGCCATCACGGCAACCGAGGCGCGGGCCCGGATCGGCCTCGGGCTGTGGACGATGCTGCGCCAGTCGTCGCTGCGCCCGGACCTTCGCGGCCTGCTCGAGGGCCTCGGCGGCGTCGTTGCGACCTGCCGGCGCCTCATGCTCACGACGGATGGCGCGACCCCGGCGTTCTACGCGCGCCACGGGGTCCTCGGCGGCGCCCTGCGCGTATCCGTCGACGCCGGCGTGGACCCGATGCGCGCGCTGCAGATGGCGACCGTCGACCCCGCCACGTTCCTCGGCCTCGACGAGGAGGTCGGCGGCATCGCGCCCGGGCGGCGGGCGAGCCTGCTCCTCCTGCGCGACCGCGACGCGTTCGCGCCGGAGGCGGTGATGGTGGACGGCGAGATCGTCGCGCGCGACGGGCGCCTGCTCACCGGGCTGCCGCGCGTGGACTGGGACGCGCTCGGCTGTCGCGCCGCGTTCGCGGCGCCCGGGCGCTTCGCCGACCCGGCGCTCTACGCGGCGCCCGTCGCGCCCGCGGGCGCGACGCTGCCCGCGATGGCCTACGAGAGCACGGTCATCACCCGGCGCCGCGACGTCGCGCTGCCGGCGCGCGACGGACGCGCGGACGTCGCGGCCGAGCCGGGCCTGCTGCACGCCGCGCTGCTCGACCGCCGGGGCGCGTGGGTCGTGCGCGGGCTCGTCGCCGGCCTCAGGCCCGGCCTCGACGGGCTGGCGACGTCGTTCACGACCTCGATGCGGCTGCTCGTCCTCGGCCGCGAGCCGCGCGCCATGGCGCGGGCGGCGGCGCGCGTCGCCGAGCTGCGCGGCGGCATCGCGATCGCCACGGCCGACGACGTGACCTGGGAGGCGCCGCTCCCGGTCCTCGGCATGATCGCCGACGGCCCGTTCGCCGGTGCGGTGGCGATCGAGGAGGAGCTCGGCCGCCGCGCGCACGCCGCCGGCTATCGCTTCCACGACATCCTCTACACGCTGCTCTTCGCCAGCGCCGACTTCCTGCCCGACCTGCGCCTGACGCCGGACGGCCTGCTCGACGTGAAGTCTGGCGAGGTGCTGTCGCCGCCGGTTAGGCTCGCGGAGACGGGCGGCTGAGCCGCCGCGGGCTCGGGTCCGTATCGAATTGATACGATCGCGCCCGGGCCGGTCGATCGGGAGGAGGCAGGCGTGGCTGAGATGTTCATCGGGGGCGAGTCGATCGCCCTGCCCGCGCGAGAGCGGCGCACGATCGCGAGCCCCGCCAGCGGCGAGCCCGTCGACACGGTGCCCGTCGGCACGCCGGAGGACGTCGACCGTGCGGTGCGCGCCGCCCAGGACGCCTTCGAGGGCTGGTGGCAGACCAGCGCCGGGCGCCGCGGCGAGCTCGTCCACCACGCCGCCCGTCACGTCCTCGAGCACATCGGCGACCTCGCCCGCCTGCTCACCGACGAGCAGGGCAAGCCGCTGCGCGAGGCGCGCCTGGAGATCCACCGCTTCGTCCTGACGCTCGAGCACTACGCGGGCAGCGCGAAGAACCTGCGCGGCGGCTACGTGCCCGGCCTCGACCGCGATACCCACGGCCTCATCGTCAAGCGACCCCTCGGCGTCGTCGGCGCCATCGTCCCGTGGAACTTCCCGACGACCCTGCTGGCCAACAAGCTCGCGCCCGCGCTCGTCGCGGGCAACACCGTCGTCGCCAAGCCGGCGGACTCCACGCCGCTGACGACGCTGCGCATCGCCGCGCTCATGCACGAGGCGGGCGTCCCGGCCGGCGTCTTCAACGTCGTGACCGGCCCCGGCTCCGTCGTCGGCGAGGCGCTCGTGACCCATCCGCTCGTGCGCAAGATCGGCTTCACCGGCTCGACCCCCGTGGGCGAGAGCATCATGGCGCTCGCCGCCAAGGGCGCGAAGCGCCTCACGCTCGAGCTGGGCGGCTCGGACCCCATGATCGTCTGCGACGACGCCGACGTCGACGCGGCCGCGAGCGCCGCGAGCGTCGGGCGCTTCTTCAACTGCGGCCAGGCGTGCCTCGCCGTCAAGCGGCTCTACGTCTTCGAGGACGTCGCCGACCGGCTCGTCGAGCAGCTCGTCGCCAAGGCGCAGAAGCTGACGATCGGCCCGGGCACGATGCAGGGCGTCTTCCTCGGGCCGATGCACTCCGAGCGCCAGCGCGAGGAGGTGGAGGCGCAGGTCGCCGACGCGCGCGAGTCCGGCGGCGAGATCCTCACGGGCGGCGCTCGCCCGGAGGGCGAGCTCTACGAGCGCGGCTGGTTCTACCAGCCGACGATCGTCCTCGAGCCCTCGCACGAGTCGAAGATGGCGACCGAGGAGGTCTTCGGCCCGGCGCTCCCGATCTGGAAGGTCTCGGGGCTGGACGAGGCGATCGACCGCGCCAACGCCTCGATCTACGGCCTGGGCTCCTCGATCTGGACGCACGACCTCGACGCCGCCACGTGGGCGGCCGAGCGGATCGAGGCCGGCTACACCTGGATCAACTCGCCGCAGCGCATCTTCGACGAGCTGCCGTTCGGCGGCTGGGGGGCGAGCGGCTTCGGCAAGGAGCACGGGATGGAGGCGCTGGACCACTACATGGAGTCCAAGGCGGTGGTCGTGCGCCGGGCGAACCGGCGCCCGGGCCCGGCGCAGCCCGCCGCGGCGGAGAGGTAGGCATTCCGATGGAGTTCGAGATCCCCGAGCGGTACAACGTCAGCACGCTGCTGGACCGCAACCTCGAGGCCGGTCGCGGCGACAAGGTCGCGATCCGCTGCGAGGACGAGGAGGTGACCTACGCGCAGCTGCTCGACCGCGCGTGCCGGGCCGGGCGCGCGCTGCAGGCGCTCGGCGTCGGCCCCGAGCAGCGCGTCCTCATGATCATGGACGACACGCCGTCCTGGCCGGCGGTCTTCCTCGGCGCGATCCGGATCGGCGCCGTCCCCGTGCCGGTGAGCTTCGCCGACACGACGACGAACTTCCGCCACTACGTCGCCGACAGCTACGCGCCGGTCGTCGTCGCCGAGCACGCCGTGATCGACCGCGTCCGGCAGGCGCTCGCCGACCTGCGGCCGCCGCCCACGGTCGTCGTGGCCAACGGCACCGCCGACGACGCCGAGTCGCTCGACGAGCTCCTCGCCGCGCATCCCGGCGAGCTCTCGCCGGCCCACACGCACCGCGACGACATGGCCTTCTGGCTCTTCAGCGGCGGCTCCACCGGACCGCCGAAGGGCGTCGTGCACCTGCAGCACGACATCCCCTACACGTGCGAGACGTTCGGGCGCGAGGTCCTCGGCATCACCGAGGACGACGTCTGCTTCTCGACCACGAAGCTCTACCACGCCTACGGCATGGGGAACGGGATGTCGTTCCCGTACTGGGTCGGCGCGTCGACGGTCCTCAAGCCCGGCCGCCCGCACCCGCCGTCGCTGCTTGGGACGGCGCAGCGCTTCCGCCCGTCGCTGTTCTTCTCGGTGCCGACGCTCTACGGCGCGATGGTCAACCTGCCGGACGCCGAGACGTACGACCTGAGCTCCGTGCGCATGTGCCTGTCGGCGGCCGAGCCGCTGGCCCCCGAGGTGCTGCGCCGCTGGCAGAAGGCCTTCGGCCTGGACATCATCGACGGCATCGGCTCGACCGAGATGCTCCACATCTACTGCTCCAACCGGCCCGGCGACGTGCACCCGGGCACGAGCGGGCGCCCGGTCCCGGGCTACGAGCTGCGGCTGCTCGACCTCGAGGACCGCCCCGTGGCGCGGGGCGAGGTCGGCGACCTCTACGTCAAGGGCGACAGCGCGGCGGCGTACTACTGGCACAACCACGAGAAGACCAAGCGCGGGATGCGCGGCGAGTGGTTCTTCACCGGCGACCGGTATCGCGAGACCGACGAGGGCGTCTTCGTCTACGAGGGGCGCGCCGACGACATGATCAAGGTCGGGGGGCTGTGGGCCTCGCCGATCGAGATCGAGAACGTGCTCGTCGAGCACCCGCGCGTGCTCGAGGCGGCGGCCGTCGGCGTCGAGGCGGAGTACACGACGCGCATCAAGGCCTACATCGTGTGCCGCGGCGACAACGCCGACGCGTCCGAGCTGACCGCGGAGCTCCAGGACTGGTGCAAGGAGCGCCTGCGCCGCTACGAGTTCCCGCACTTCATCTCGTTCGTCGAGGACCTGCCCAAGACGCCGACCGGCAAGATCCAGCGCTACAAGCTGCGCGAGCTCGGATGAGCCTGTACTTCGAGGACGTCGAGGTCGGGATGCGCTTCGAGAGCCCGTCCCGGACGATCACGGAGGCCGACATCGTCAACTTCGCCGGCGTGTCGGGCGACTTCAACCCCCTGCACACCGACGAGACGTTCGCCAAGGAGACGATCTACGGGCGGCGCATCGCCCACGGCGTGCTCGCGCTGTCGGTCGTCACGGGGCTGCGCCAGCGCACGGGGACGTTCGACAAGACGCTCATGGGCTTTCTCGAGATCCGCTCGTGGCGCTTCCGCGCGCCGGTGTTCCCCGGCGACACGATCCGCGCGATCACGTCGGTGGCCGAGCTGCGCGAGACGTCCAAGCCCGATCGCGGCGTCATGGTGCAGGGCATCGAGGTGCTCAACCAGGACGGCGACATCGTGCAGGACGGCGAGTTCGTGACCCTGCTGCGACGCCGGACGGACGGATGAGCGGCCTGCGCCTGCGCGTGCCCGCCGGGCTGCGCGACATCGAGGAGGCCCTGCGCGGCGGCGGCGCGCCGGCCGGCGGTCTCGTGTTCGCGGCCGACGACGCCGAGCCCGCCGACTTCGGCGCGCTCGAGGACGAGCTCGCCGAGTGCTTCCGCCTGTCGCAGGAGGCCGCGGCGGCCGGGGGGCCCGTCGTCTTCGTCCTGTCGCAGCCCGACCTGCTCGGCCAGCGCGGCGCGCTGGGCGCCATGCGGGCCGGCGCCATGCTCAGCGCCCTGCGGTCGCTCGCCCTCGAGGGGGCGCGGGACGGGCTGCGGGCGAACGCCGTGGCGATCGGCGTGGACGCCGAGCCGCAGCGCGTGGCGACCTGGGTGCGCATGCTGCTCACCGAGCCCGGCGTCTCCGGCGAGCTCGTCCGCGTCGACGCCGCCCACCTCGGCAAGGCGCTGGCGTGAGCGATCTCGCCGTCGTCACCGGAGGCGCGCGCGGCATCGGCGCGGCCGTCGCCGAGCGGCTGGCCGCCGACGGGCTCGCGCCGCTGCTCGTCGACCTCGACCCGGCCGTGGAGCAGACGGCCGCCGAGCTCGGCGGGGGCGCGTCCGCCGTCGTCGCGGACATCACCCAGCCCGCGGGCCGCGACGCGGTGCGCGCCGCGGTCGGCGACGCGCCGCTGCGCGCGCTGGTCAACAACGCCGGGATCACCCGCGACGCGCGCATCGGCAAGATGGACGAGGACGCCTTCCGCGCCGTGATCCGCGTGAACCTCGGCGGCGCCTACGAGCTCACGCGGGCGCTGCAGGACGCGTTCGCCGACGGCGGCGCGATCGTGAACATGAGCTCGCGCGCGTACCTCGCGAACATCGGGCAGTTCAACTACTCGGCGTCCAAGGGCGGCCTCGTCGGCCTGACGCGCGCCCTCGCGCTCGAGCTCGCGCCGCGCGTCCGCGTCAACGCGCTCGCACCCGGCCTGACGGCGAGCGAGATGACGAAGGCGATGCCGGAGAAGGTGCTCGACAAGCTCGTCGCGTCGATCCCCGCGGGGCGCATGGCCGAGCCCGCGGAGATCGCCGAGACGGTCGCCACGCTGGTGTCGCCGGCGACGTGGTACATCACGGGACAGGTGGTCGTCGCGTGCGGCGGACGCAGCCTCGTGCCGTGAACGCGGGGTCGATCCTGTTTCGATACGGTGGCCCGGCCGAGCTGGCCAGGCCACGAGATTGGAGAAGCTGATGGCTGAGATGCTGATCGCCGGCGAGCACGCCGCAGCGGCGTCCGGTGAGGAGATCGCCGTCGTCGACCCCGCCACGGAGGAGACGATCGCCTCGGTGCCGAGCGGCGGGCAGGAGGACGTGAACCGCGCCGTCGAGGCGGCCGATGCCGCCTTCGCGGAGTGGTCGCGCACCGACGCCGAGGACCGCGCGAACCTGCTCCGCAAGGCCGTCGGGCTCATCGAGGGCGCGCGCAAGGACCTCACCGAGTCGCTCGTCCACGAGCAGGGCAAGCCGCTGACCGAGGCGGCCGGCGAGATCCACCACTTCATCCACGGGCTGAACTACTACGCCGACCTCGCGACGAAGGTCCGCGGCTCCTACCAGCCGCTTCCCTCGACGCTGAGCAAGGCCTACGGCATGGTCATCCGCCGCCCGATGGGCGTCGTCGCCGCGATCGTGCCGAACAACTTCCCGCTCACGCTGCTCGGCACGAAGCTCGCGCCCGCGCTCATGGCCGGCAACACGATCGTCGTCAAGCCGGCGCAGACGACGCCGCTGACGACGCTGAAGGTGGCCGACCTGCTGCTCGAGGCCGAGATCCCGCCGGGCGTCGTGAACGTCGTCACCGGGCGCGGCAGCGAGATCGGCGACGCGCTCGTCACGCACGACAAGGTGCGCCGCGTGGCCTTCACCGGCAGCACCGAGGTGGGCCGCCACATCATGGGATTGGCCGCGCCCAAGTTCAAGCGCATGACGATGGAGCTGGGCGGCTCGGACCCGGTCATCGTCTGCCCGGACGCGAACCTCAAGGCGGCGTCGCGCGGCGTCGCGATCGGCCGCTTCTGGAACGCCGGGCAGATGTGCCTCGGCGGCAAGCGGATCTACGTCTTCGACGAGGTCTACGACGACTTCATGGCCGAGCTGACGAGGACCGTCGGCAAATACGAGCCCGGCGAGGGCTGGGTCAAGGCCGAGAAGCCGAACATCCGCATCGGCCCGCTGCACACGGGCAAGCAGCGCGACGAGGTCATGGAGCAGCTGCAGGACGCGCTCGACGGCGGCGGCGAGCTCGTGCTCGGCGGCGACGTCCCCGAGGGCCGCGACAAGGGCTGGTTCCTCCAGCCGACGATCGTCGCGAACCCGCCGCACGACGGGCGCGTCGCCCGCGAGGAGACGTTCGGGCCGGTGCTCCCGGTGTGGCGCGTCACCGACCTCGACGAGGCGATCCGGCTGTCGAACGACAGCGAGTACGGCCTCGGCTCCTCGGTGTGGACGAACGACATGCGCACCATCCACCGCGTCGCGCAGGAGGTCGACTCCGGCATGACGTGGGTCAACCAGTTCCACTACGGCTACGACGAGCTGCCGTTCGGCGGCACGAAGCAGAGCGGCTACGGCAAGGAGCACGGCATCGAGGCGCTCGACTACTACTTCGAGGACAAGTCCGTCGTCGTGGGCGGGCTGGAGTAGGCATGGCGGTCGCCCTCAGCCGCGAGGACGGCATCGGCTACATCACGCTCGACAAGCCGCCTGCCAACAGCTACGACCGCGCGTTCATGGAGGAGCTCGCCGCCGCGATCGAGGAGGCGGGCTCCGACGACGCGGTGAAGGTCGCGGTGCTGCGCAGCGCGAGCCCGAAGTTCTTCTCCGCGGGCGCCGACGTCAAGGCGTTCACGCAGAACGGCACGGCCGCCAACGTCGAGATGATCGAGCTCGCCCACCGCGCGCTCGGCCGGATCGCCGAGATCCCGAAGATCTTCATCGCCCAGATCGAGGGCCACGCCCTCGGCGGCGGCCTGGAGATCGCGCTGGCGTGCGACCTGCGGTTCGGCGCGCGCGGGCGCTACAAGCTCGGCGTGCCCGAGGTGACGCTCGGGCTGCTGCCGGGCAACGGCGGCACGCAGCGCCTGCCGCGCCTCATCGGCGTCAGCCGCGCGCTGGAGATCATGGTCACCGGCCGGCAGCTCACGCCCGGCGAGGCGCACCTGTACGGCATCCTCAACCGCCTGCTGCCCGCCGGCCAGGTCGATGCCGAGACGCGCGCGTACGCGCAGGGGCTGACCGCGGGCGCGACGAAGGCGATCGGCCGCATCAAGCTCGCGGTCTGGGAGGGCATCGAGCAGCCGCTCGCCGAGGGGCTGGCCGGGGAGCGCCGCGGGATCGCCGAGCTGTTCGACACCAAGGACGCGGCCGAGGGCATGGGCGCGTTCCTGGAGAAGCGCAAGCCGGAGTACACGGGCGCCTGAGCGCCGGAGGAGAGCGCATGGCGGATCGCAGCATCGACCACGTGATCGTCGGCGGCGGGGTCGCCGGCTTCAGCTGCGCCAAGGCGCTGCGGGAGGCCGGCGCCGAGGGCACCATCGCGCTCGTCACGCGCGACCCGGACCCGCCGTACGACCGCACCGCGGTGTCCAAGGGCTACCTGCAGGGCGCCACGCCCCGCGAGGAGACCATGCTCGCGCCGGCCTCGTGGTTCGTGGAGCAGGACGTCGAGCTGCTCGTCCGCACGAGCGCGCTGGCGCTCGACCCCGAGGCGCGCACGCTGAAGCTGTCGAACAAGACGACGGTGCAGTACGGCCAGCTGCTGCTCGCCACCGGCGCGAACATCCGGCGGCTGCGCGTCGACGGCTCCGACCTCGACGGCATCCACTACGTCCGCGCGCTCGGCAACGCCGACGCGATCCGCAGCGACGTCGAGGGCGCGGAGAACGTCGTGCTCGTCGGCGGCAGCTACATCGCCACGGAGGTGGCGGCGTCGCTGACCACGCTGGGGCGGCGGTGTGCGCTCGTGATGCAGGAGAGCGTGACGCTCGAGCGGGCCGTCGGCCAGGAGGCCGGGCGCTTCTTCCAGAAGGTCCTCGAGGACCACGGCGTCGAGGTGCACGGCGACGACGAGGTCGAGCGCTTCGAGGGCGAGGACGGGCGCGTCACCGCCGTCGTGACCAAGACCGGCAAGCGGCTGCCGGCGAACGCCGTGATCGTCGGCGCCGGGGTCATGCCCGACGTGATGCTCGCCCAGCGCGCGGGCCTGGAGATCGGGCCGCGCGGCGGCGTCGTGACGGATGCGTCGCTGCGGACGTCGGCGCCCGGCGTCTTCGCCGCCGGCGACATGGCGGAGTACGAGAGCGTCGT
>JAXDHC010000301.1:0-6500 GCA_034664705.1 Solirubrobacteraceae bacterium | reverse complement strand
CGGCCTGCAGCTTGATCTGGGTGAGGACCTTCTTGGCCATACGAGTAAACGCCTTCTAGATCTTCTTGACCTGGTCGAAGCCCACCTCGACGGGCGTCTCTCGACCGAAAATGGATACCAGCACCTTCAACTTCTGCGCGTCCTGGTTGATCTCCGAGATCTCGCCGGAGAAGTCGGACAACGGGCCCGAGATCACCTTGACGGACTCGCCGATCGAGAACTGCGCCTTCGTGGCGACCTTCGTGGCCACCTCGCGGTGCAGCAGCCGATCGACCTCGGGCTGGGTCAGCGGGACGGGCTCGTTGGACGCGCCGACGAACCCGGTGACGCCGGGCGTGCCCTTGACGAGCTGCCACGAGTCGTCGTTGAGCTCCATGTTCACGAGGACGTAGCCGGGCATCGTCCGCTTCTCGACGGACTGCTTCTGGTTGTCCTTCATCTCGGTCACGGTCTCGGTCGGCACGACGACCTGGCGAACGGCGCGACGCTGGTTCAGCGACTGTGCGCGGTGCTCCAGGTTCTGCTTGACCTTGTTCTCGTGTCCGGAGTAGGTGTTGACGACGTACCAGCGATACATGGATTCCTTGGGGGGCGCGACCTTCAGATGATGAGATTGACGACTTCCTGGGCAACGCGGTCCGCGATGCCGAGGTAGACGCCGGCGACGACCACGAAGCCGAGAACGACTGCCGTCGCCTGGAAGACCTGACGCCGATCGGGCCACTGGACCCGCTGCAGCTCCGCCCACGACGCACGAAGGAAGGCCATGAAGCGGCCGGGACCCCGCGGTGCGGGCGCCCCCGCATGCGACACGGCGGGCTCGGAGCGGCTGCCACGGGCTGTGGCGCGCTCGTCGTCGACCGCCGCATCGTCCTCCTCGTCGAAGTCCGGCTCGGCGTCGTCCCCGATGGTAGCGGCGCCCTCGCGGTCCCCTACGGCCCCGGCGCGGTCGCCGGTCGCCGTGTCCGGGTCCTCGTCGTCGTCGGCCGGCACGCCGCCGGCGCCGGCGACGAGGGCCGCGTCGAACTCGTCGACCTCGCCCGAGGCGTGCTCGAGCTCACCAGGAACGTTCTCCCGGTGCGGCTCCGACGGGGTCGGGCCGGGGTTCTGGCCAGAGCGGCGCGCCTTGCGCTGCTTGGCTCGTTGACGGTCACGGGCCACGACGAAGCCTCCGCGCTAGCGGGTCTCCCGGTGGCTGGTGTGCGAGCGGCACCACTTGCAGAACTTGCGCAGCGTGATGCGATCCGGATTGTTCCGCTTGCTCTTGTTGGTCTGGTAGTTGCGCCGCTTGCACTCCTCGCACGCGAGGGTGACAGCGATGCGCACGTCTCCGCGGGCCATGCGCCGCTCCGTGGTGAAGATGGTGGCCGACCGACGGCCTGGGACAGAAAAACGACCCGCCCCGGGCGAGTCAGCTTCCGAGTGTAGCGCGCATCACCCGCCGCCGCCGCTGTCCTCGGAACAAGGACAGCGGCGGTGGTGGGGTGATATGGGGTGAGTGGCGGAGACCCCTCCTACGGGGAGGCCTCCGGGGGGGCCACTCGGGCGTGTATGCCGGGGCCCGGAGCGTCGGGGGTGAAGACGCTCCGATGCCGCCGGTCGCCACCGTGACAGGCGCCCGGTCACAAGCGCCATCAGACCATGGTCTTAAGACACTGCATGTCAGCCGCGCATGCGCTCACGCGCGCGCGCACGTGCGCGCGAGGCACGACCGCGGGCGCTAGGAGCTCGGCGTGCCGTCCGCCCGCACCAGGCCGTGGCGCTGCGCCCACAGCGCCGCCTGCGTGCGGTCGCTCACGCCGATGGCGCGGAAGACGTTGGTCAGGTGCGCCTTGACGGTCTTCTCGCTGATCCCGAGGCGCACGGCGATCAGCTTGTTCGGCAGGCCGCTGCCTACGAGGGAGAGCACCGCGCGCTCGCGCTCGGTCAGGCCGGTGTCGGGGCGGTCCGACGCGCGTGCGGTGAGGAGCTCCCGCGCCGCGCGCGGGTCCAGCGGCGCGTCGCCCTGGGCGGCGGCGCGGATGCCGCGGAAGAGCTCGATCGGCTCGGCGTCCTTGAGCAGGTAGCCGAGGGCCCCCGCGTCGAGGGCGCCGAGGATGCGCTCGCGGTCGGTCAGCGACGTCAGCACGACGACCCGCGCGTCGGGATCGGCCTGGAGGATGCGCCGCGTGGCCTCGATGCCATCCATGACCGGCATCGACAGGTCCATGAGGATCACGTCGGGGGCGTGCCGGTCGGCGAGGACGACCGCCTCGGCGCCGTCGGCCGCGGCGCCCACGACCTCGATGTCGCCCGCGCGGTCGAGGAGCTGGGCCAGGCCCGCGCGCACGACGGCGTGGTCCTCGGCGAGGAGCACCCGGATCATGCGACGGGCACCTCGAGCCAGACACGGGTGCCGCCGCCGGGCGCCGAGTCGATGTCGAGCCGCCCGCCGGCGTCGCGCGCCATGTCGCCGAGCACGCGCAGGCCCAGATGGCCGTCCTCGCGCGCCGCCTCCGCGTCCCCGGGCGTGAACCCGCGGCCGTCGTCGGCGATCGTGAGCCCGGCGTGGTGGTGCTCGAGGATGACGCTGACGTCGACGTGCTCGGCGTCGCTGTGGGCCATCACGTTGCGCAGCGCCTCCTGGGCCGTGCGGAACATCAGCGCCTCCGCGTCGGGCTCGAGCCGCAGGCCGGGCGGCAGGTCGACCCGCGCCTGCACGCCGTGGGACTCCAGCGGCGCGACGAGATCGGAGAGCGCGGCGGCCAGGCCGGCCCGGTGGAGGTCGGGGGGATAGATGTCCACGAGCAGCGAACGGAGTTGGCGAATGCTACGCCGTGTCTGGCGGGCCCCATCGCGAAGCACGTGCCCGACCTCGGGCGACGCCTCGCCGTCGATGCGATCGGCCGCCGCCGCCAGCGCGTAGGACGTGCCCGCCAGGTCCTGCACCACGCCGTCGTGCAGGTCGCTCGCGATCCGGCGCCGCTCGGTGTCCGACGCGGCGAGCGCGCGCAGCAGCAGCGCTTCGCGCTCGAGGCGGTTGTCGTGCAGGCTGCGCGCCATCCGGTACGCGAGCGGCAGCTGCAGCAGCTGCAGCAGGAGCAGGGCCCCGATGAGCGCGGGGGCGAAGGCGAGGACGGTCCTCTTGGCGTCGGTGGCCACCGTGCTCTGACGCTGGTAGAGCTCGAAGAGCACCTTCTGCCCGTCGGTCGCCGTGATCGGCAGGTAGACCTCGAGCAGCTTGCCGGACAGGCGGTCGAAGCGGTTCTCGTCGCGGCGCAGGTCGGTGAGCTCCGCCGCGGCGGCTCCGGTCTCGAGCGCCTCGCGCTCGTCCTCGGGGAGCGTGAAGCGGCGGCCCATGAGCGAGCGCAGGTCCGAGTAGGCGATCCGCCCGTCCGCCGTCCAGAGCTTGACGCGCTCGATGCCGTCGCCGGAGAGGATCTTCTCGCGCACGAGGCGATCCATATGGCGTACGGCCGCGGGGTCGCCGGCCAGGAGCTCGGGCGTCACGTTCGGCTGGACGATGCCGCTCCCGGCCAGGCGCGCCAGCGTCTTGGCGTCGGCGATCGCGTCAGCGCGGGCGGCGCGCACCTGCAGCGCCACGCCGATGCCGCCGACCACGATGACCGCGAGGAGTCCGGCCAGCGCGAAGCGGACCAGCGGGAGCGCCACATCCGTGCGGCGTCGAGTTTCGTTTCCGTGCATGGTGCGGTCCTGCGACCGGGGGGCATCGAGGAAGCTATCCGGCTTCGGACGCCGTGTCACCGCGGTTTCTCGCCACGCCGATGGCAAGTTCTCGCACGTCGGTCCGCCGACCCGGCCTCCGGATGCATCGACCGCGGTGCCCGGGGCCCCCCGGCGGCGGCGTTCGTGCAGAGGCGGACCGCCACGTTCTCCCTGCATACGACGCGAATCCGGGCGGTCGTAGGACCAATGTCCACTGCCGTTTCAGCGTGACCTTCCTTCAACGTTCCGGTCACAGAACGTGACGACCATGCGCCGAATCGCCCTCTACTCACACGACGCCCAAGGCCTTGGGCACATGCGACGCAACATCGCGATCGCGAAGGAGCTCGCGGGCGCCGCCCCCAGCTCCATCCTGCTGATCGCCGGCGCCCGCGAGGCGGCGCTGTTCACCCTTCCCGAGGCCACCGACACGCTGGCGCTGCCCGCGTTGAGCAAGGACCTGACCGGCACGTACCGGTCGCGCTCGCTCGGCCTGCCGCTCGAGCACATCGTCCGCCTGCGCGCCCACACCCTCTGCGCCGCCCTCGCCGCGTTCGAGCCCGACGTCCTGATCGTCGACAAGCTGCCGAGCGGCGTCGAGAACGAGCTCACCCACAGCTTCGGGCTGCTCGAGGCGATGGGCACGCGGCTGATCCTCGGCCTGCGCGAGGTGCTCGACGAGCCCGAGCGGGTGCGCGCCGAATGGGACCGCGCCGACGCGATGGAGACCCTCCGCCGCCACTACGACGCGATCTGGGTCTACGGCGACCCCAGGGTCTTCGACCCGGTGGCCGAGTACGGCATCCCGCGCGACGTCGCCGAGATAGTCCGCTTCTCGGGCTACATCGACCGGCTCGCCGGGGACCGCACGGTCGAGCAGGCCGCCCGCCGCCACCGCGAGCTCGAGCTTCCCGACGGCCACCTCTCCGTCTGCCTCGTCGGCGGCGGCGAGGACGGCTACCGCCTGGCGGACGCGTTCTCGCGCTCGCGGCTCCCCGAGGGCAGCACCGGCCTCGTCGTCACCGGCCCGTTCATGCCGGAGGCCGAGCAGGCCGCGCTGACCGCGCTCGCCCGGGAGCGCACCGACCTTCGCGTGATCGGCTTCCTCCCGGATGCGGACACCCTCATCTGGCAGGCCGACGAGATCATCTCGATGGGCGGCTACAACACGAGCTGCGAGATCCTCGCGTGCGGCAAGCGGGCGCTCATCGTGCCGCGGGTCGCGCCGCGCCGCGAGCAGCTCATCCGCGCCGAGTGCCTCAGCAACCTCGGCGCCGTGGACCTCCTCGAGCCCGGCGCGCTGAGCGCCGACGCCCTGTCGGACTGGCTCGCCGCGGGTCCGCGCCGCCCCGACAGCCTGCGCCATCCGATCGACATGGGCGGGCTGCGCCGGCTGCCCGCGATGCTCGATGACGTCCTACGTCCCGCCGGCCCGCAGGGCGCGCCGGGCGGCTCGTCGCACGAGAGCCGCCGACGCGGGCTGTTCAAGCGCCGTGCCCTCGCCGGCGTCCCGGCATGACGACCGCCGCCGCCCTTGCCACGCACGCCCCGGCGCTGCGCGACGGTCGCCCGCTTCCCCCGGCCGACCGTGCCGTCCCGCAGCTGCCGAGCCTGCTCGACCGCGACGCCATGACGACGGTGCTGGAGCGGTCGCTGTGCGGCCGCTCGGCCATCGACGAGCTGCGGATCGCGTCGGTCGACTACCGCCCCGGCAGCGGCGCCACCGTCACCTACGACGCACGGGTCGACGGGCGGCGCCGGCTCGCGGTGGCCGCGGCCGGGCCGGCCGGCGGCGCCGCGGCGGCACGGACGCCCGCGCGCCTCTCGATCGCCCGGGCGCTGGGCGGCGACTCGCCGGCCACGCGCCCGCTCATGTACGACGTCGGGCTCGGCGCGCTCATCCAGTGGTACCCGCTCGATCAGCGCCTCCCCGTCCTGGCGAAGCCGGCGGCCGAGCTCCGGCGGCTGCTCGCGCCGGCCGGCCTCGTCGTCGACGAGACGATCGAGCGCGCCGAGACGCTGGTCTACCGCCCCGGGCAGCGCGCGGTGCTGCGCCTCGGCGACCTCATCCTCAAGGCCTACGCCGACGACGACGCCTTCCGCGCCGGCGTGCGCGGGCTGCAGCTCGCCCAGCGCCTCGGCGCCGGCCCGCGCCTCGAGTGCGCCGTGCCGGACCTCCGCCTCACGGTCCAGCGGGCGATCGACGGCGCGGTGGTGGCGCGCACGCGCGCCGAGGAGACCGCCCCGGCCGCCGGCGCGATGCTCCGCCGGCTGCACGAGGCCGACGTGGCCGGCCTGGCGCCGGTCACGCCGCAGCAGCTGCTGAACACCGTCGCCGCCGCCGGCACGCTGGTCGGCGCCGTCGCGCCCGAGCTGGCGCTGCGGACACGCCGCCTCCTGCGCCGCCTGGCCGCCGCGACGCCGCACGGCCTGGCGGTCGCGCCCGCCCACGGCGACTTCAACCTCAGCCAGTTCCTGGACGTCGACGGCACGATGGCGGTGCTCGACTTCGACGAGGCGTGCCTCGCGCCGCCGGCGCTCGACATCGCCGAGTACGCGGCCAACCTCGTCAGCGGCCGGGCCGGCGACCTCGAGGCCGCCGAGCCGGCGCTCGAGGCCCTGCTCGACGGATACGGCGACCGGCCGGACGGCGTTCGCTGGTACCTGGCGGCGTCGATCGCGCGCCGCGCGCCGACGCCGTTCCGGCGGCACAAGCGCCACTGGCCCGAGCGGATGGCGTCGATCCTCGACGCCGCCGAGGCGGTCCTCCCCGCATGAAGCTCGTCATGCTCATG
>JAXDHC010000300.1:0-2716 GCA_034664705.1 Solirubrobacteraceae bacterium | reverse complement strand
GACGTCGGCGCCGCGCTCGGTCGCGGCCAGCGCGGCCGCGACGCCGCCCAGGCCGCCGCCCACGATCAGGACGGTCACGCGCTCCTCGTGCGCCACGCCCCCGCCCTACCCACATCGTCATCATGCGCTGCGCCATGACCGCACCCACGGACCTCGAGGCCCGCATCCGGCGGCTCGAGGACATCCACGAGATCGGGCAGCTGCGCGCGCGCTACTGCCAGTACCTCGACGACGGGCGCTGGGACGACCTGACCGAGCTCTTCACGCCGGACGGCGCCTTCGTCGGCGTCTCTTCCGCGCACGGCCGCGCCGAGCTGCGCACGTTCTTCTCCGACCTGCAGCACGGCCCGCTCTCGGCGTGGTGGCACTTCAGCACGAGCGAGACCGTCCAGGTCGACGGCGACGAGGCCCGCGGCGAGACGTGGCTCTACCAGCCCTGCGTCGTCGACGGCGAGCCGCATGTCGCGGCCGGTCGCTACACCGACGAGATGGTCCGCGAGGCCGACGGCCGCTGGCGCTTTCGCGAGCGCAAGGTCACGTTCTTCTGGTGGGCGCCGCTGCGCGATGGATGGGCGCCGGGCCACATCGCGTGGCCGCCGGCGCAGGGCGCGCTCGACCCGGTCCACCGACCGGCCGACGACCCCGCCTGACGCCGGGCGCTACGGCGTGCGGCGCAGGCGAAGCTCGCCCAGCAGCGAGCCGAGCGGCCCGCCGGTGATGAGGACCACCCCCGGGAACCACCACCCCCACATGCCGCGCATCGCGCCGGTGCCGGTGAGGTAGAGCAGGTAGATGTAGCCGAGGCCGTGGATCGGGCCGAGCACCGAGATGGCGCTCTCGTTGCGGTCCACGAAGGCCACGTAGAGCAGGACGAGCAGCAGGAGGCCGTCGATCACGCCGACGGCGAGGACGATGTTCAGCGCGCTGCGGCGCGCGCGCGCCGAGGGCGCCGGGGCAGAGGTCGAGACAGGGGTCATCGCCGGGAACAGCTATCAGGACGCGGCGCGGCCCGCGCCGCCGTCCCCGTCCTGCGCGATGTCGGCGTAGCGGATCCGCGGGATCGCGCGCACCTCGCCGACCCCCGTCCACTGGTTCTTGCCCAGGCGCGCGAGGGGGCGCAGCCGGTCGATCTCGGGGTGGCCGTCGACCACGATCCCGTCGGCCACGGCGGCGTGCACGACGAGGCCGAGCACGACCGTCGAGTCCCCGAGCGGGATCGTGCTGTGCAGGCGGCACTCCAGCGCCACGGGGGAGGCGGCGACGCGCGGCGGCGCGACCATCCGGCTCGGCGTGCGCTCGATGCCGACGGCGTCGAACTCGCTCGTGCCGGGCGGGTAGTCCGTCGCCGTCGCGTTGATCTGCTCGAACAGGGGCTCGGGCGCGAGGCACACGACGAACTCGCCCGTCTCCTCGACGTTGCGCAGCGTGTCCTTCACGCCCACCGACGTGAACTGGAGGATCGGCGGCTCGGCGCACGCCACGGTGAAGAACGAGTGCGGCGCGAGGTTGTCCACGCCGGCGGCCGAGCGCGACGAGACCCACGCGATCGGCCGGGGCACGACGACCGCCGTGAGCAGCCGGTAGAAGCGGCGCGTGCCCATCTCCCCGGGATCGAGCTCGACCGCCACAGCGCGGCATCATCGACGATCGCGCGGCGGCCCGCATGCGGCTCACCGCAGGCGGTACACCGGTGCGCGCTCCCACACGGTCCCCATGCGCTCCAGGAACTCGGGAAGCGCCGGGCGTCCGGGGTCGGCGAACAGCACCTCGCCGCCGAGCCGCGGGATCAGATCGGCGAGCACGGCGACGTTGCGCCGCTCGTAGATGACGTCGGCGGCGAGCACGAGATCGAACGGCGCGCGCTCGAGCAGCGCCTCGGGCTCGGTCCAGCTCACCATCTCGGCCTCCAGCGACGCGCCGTTGCGGTCGGCGTTGTCGAGGAGCAGCTCGACCGCGGTGGGCGACCAGTCCGTCGCGAGCACGCGCCCGCCCGCGAGCGCGGCCGCGAGGCTGGGCAGCCCGAGCCCGCATCCGAGCTCGAGCACGCGCGCGCCCCGCAGGGCGCGGCTCGCCACCGCCTTGGCGAGCGCCACGCCGCTCGGCCACAGCTGCGCCCAGTAGGGGAGCAACTCGTCCGCGTCGAAGGCATGCTCGTCGAGGAGCGCATCGCTGTCGCGGGGGCGCAGCACCGCGAGGTCGCGGCCGGCGAGAACGACGATCTCCTCGACGAGGTCCACGGGCCACACCCTGCCAGCCTCGCGAGGACAGGGATGGCCGGGGGCTATCTCACTACTTCACCCGGAAGGTCCGGACCGCCGACCATGCCCCGGCGCTGCCGTCCGCGCGACTCGCCCGCACGCGCCACCACCGGTCGCCGGTGGCGGTGAGCGCCGCCGCGACCTGCGAGGCGGTGACGGTCCGCTCGAGCACCGTCGTGGTGAACGCGCTCGACGAGCTCACCTGCAGCGTGTAGGACGCGGCGCCGGCGACGTCGCTCCAGTCGAACGACACCGACTGGCCCGGGCTCACCCGTCCCCCGTTCGCGGGTGCGGCGAGCGTCGGGGCCGGCAGCGGACTCGGCGGAGTCGCCGCGATCGGCCGGACGGTGATCGTCCCCGTCTTGGTGACCCCGCCCCCGGTCACCGAGAGGGTGACGGTGGTCGTCGTCGCGGGGCTGCGGGTGTTGATCAGGACGCCGGCGTGCGGCGAGCCGGCC
>JAXDHC010000299.1:0-10244 GCA_034664705.1 Solirubrobacteraceae bacterium | reverse complement strand
GCCCGATCTCACATGACCATCGGCACGAGCCTGTTCGTCATCGCGCTCGGCGCGATCCTGAGATACGCGGTCACCGGCCGGGTGCCCGGGATCGACCTGCAGACCGCCGGGGTGACCTCATCTGGGTCGGGGCGGCGGGCCTCGTCATCGGCCTGTTCCTGTTGGTCCGCAGCCGCTCCACGTACACCCCGCCGCCGCGGGACCTGCCCTGACCACCCACCACATGCGCCCGAAGCGCCACACGGCGGCTCCGTACCGCCGCGGCCGCGCCGTTCCGTTCCCGTATCGGACGGGATCGCCGACAATCCGCACACATCTGGGGCGCTGCCCGCGAGCCGGCGCGGCGACCGATCGCCCGTGTTCATCGAACGATCCGCCGCCTCGACTGACGCCTCGCTGTTTGCAAGCAGGAGGTCGCCGGTTCGATCCCGGCTGGCTCCGCCTGACAGCCCAGCTGACGCTGGGCTGTTCTGCTAGCCGCCGACGAGCGTGACCGTGGTGTCGGCGCCGGTCTTCGTGCTCTTGGACGCGAAGCTGCCGTGGAGGTTGACGTAGGCGCCTGTCCCGCCGAGGACCGCCCCGGTCGTCGTCGTGCCCGAGAAGCTCGTGGATGCCGAGACCCAGAGCTGTCCGTTCGGCAGCGAGTAGACGCCGAGGCAGTCGGCGGCGAGCCGCGAGATGCGCGAGTTGGCGGTCACGAAGCACGTCGCGCGGAGGCGACCGAACGGCGCGCCGGCGTCCGTGCGCAGCGGGCTCGTGAACACGAAGACGTCGCCGGCGGAGACCCGCGTCGGCTGCCCGCGTCGCTGCGCGGACTTCGGCGGGTTGTCGATGAACCTGAACGTCCCTCCCTTGTCGACCTCCTTGAAGGTGAGCGTCTGCGTCCCCGGCGCCTGCCCCGAAGCCGCAGGGACGAGAACGAGGACCGTCGCGATCGCGGCCGCGACTGCAAGGAGCGCGCGCTGCATGAAGGCCTCCTGGACCGATACGCCCGCCGGCCGGCGGAGCGGCGCGAGGCTAACCGTCGTGCGATCCGGACGGCGGAATGTGTCCGATGTCGGACATGTGGGCCGAAACATGCCGGCCTTCGCGCGCGGAGTTCACGGGGGCCGGTGCCGCTCCGGCGACG
The DNA here is from genome assembly GCA_034664705.1 of Solirubrobacteraceae bacterium. Lineage (GTDB taxonomy): Bacteria > Actinomycetota > Thermoleophilia > Solirubrobacterales > Solirubrobacteraceae > JAOPZW01. The sequence goes on along the minus strand of JAXDHC010000299.1, from coordinate 9,115 downwards.
GTCACCGTCTCGGTCCGCCCCGGGTCCCCGGCGCCAACGGCGCCGGGAGGTCCACCTCGATCGCCACCGTCCCGGGACCGTCACGGGCGAAGCGCGAGGGACCGAGCTGCCTGAGCAGGTCCATCGAGGCCCGGTTGTGGGCGAGAGCGACGCCGGTGAAGCGACGGACGCCGTGTGCGTGGGCGTGGGCGGCCAGGCGCCGCAGGAGCGCCGTGGCGACGCCGCGGCGCTGCCAGCCGTCGCTGACGACGACCGCCGCCTCCGCGGACCGGGGGTCGCCCGGGTGACGGATGTAGCGGGCGACCCCGACGGCCGCGCCGCCGGGGTGCTCGAGCGCCACGAGCGCCTCGTGATCGCGATGGTCGAGCTCGGTCAGGTAGCGAAGCTCGGGGTCGGTCAGCCGGCCCTTGGGGCCCAGATAGCGCCGGTAGCGCGACTCCTCGCTGAGCCCGTCGGTCATCCGGGCCAGCCGGTCCTTGTCCCCGCAGGCGACGGGGCGCACGAAGACCTCGGATCCGTCCCCGAGCCCGACGCGCCGCGCGCGTGGGCGCCGCCACCTCATGCGCCGGGCACGCTGAGCCGGGGGTTCGGGCAGTGCTGGTCGTAACAGACCGCGGGGAGGCCGGACGGCCCCTGGTGGAAGTGGACTCCGGCGTCGCGCGCCGCTCGCCGGCCTGATCGAAGACGAAGCGCGGCGAACGCTCCGACGATGATCCGTCCGGCCATGATTGGTCCTCCTGAGCGTGGTCGGCGTCCCGCGGCAGCGGCGGTCGCCTCGGTCACGTCGGGCGAGCGGAGACGCTGCGGCGGGCTGCAACGCACGGTAGGCGCGAGGGCACGACGGCACCACCGACCGCCGGTCGGGATCCCGCCCGACGCACTTCTCCCGGCGGTCGACCCGACCGCCGGGGCCTCGGCTCAGACCTCGTCCGGCTCCTCCGCGGCGACGGGCTCGTCCTCCGCCGGGGGCTCCTCGACGACCCTGCGGATCATGATGTGCAGCCCGTCGAGGTCGATCGCCAGCCAGCCGCTCGGCGTGCGGTGGCAGCCGCGGAAGGCGGGCCGCGAGATGCCGAAGTGCCCGACGACTCGGCTGCCCTCGACGTCGCCGATCGGAAACTGCAGCACGTCGCGGCCGCGGCCCTCGGGCTCGACCATGCGGCCGAGGACGCCGGACAGCGACATCGTCGCGCCGTGGCCGGCGCGCACGCGCCCGTCGCGGTTGGGCGGGGGCATGACGACCACGGTCACGCGCTCGAGCGCGAGCTCGGTGAGCCCGGCGAGCGCATTGCTCCACTGCTCGTCGCGTTCGTCATCGACCATCGCCCCCAGCGTAGTGCGCCGGCGGTGGTCCTTCGCCGCGCGCCGGCAGGCCGGGCGCGGCGTCGCCTAGCATCCGCGCCGATGCCCCACGTCCTCACGCAGCGCCTCCGGCGCGCGTCGCAGCGGCGGATCGACATGGTCCGCCATCGCGGCAGCGCCGTCGCGTGCCCGGTCTGCCGCGGGCGGTTCGACCGCTTCAAGGACGCGTGGAACCGCCCAGACGCGCTGTGCTGGCGCTGCGGCGCCCACGAGCGCCACCGGGCGCAGTGGCTGTTGCTCGACCAGCGCCCGGAGCTCCTGCGCCAGGCGCGCTCGCTCCTGCACTTCGCGCCCGAGTGGTGCCTGCGCCGGCGCCTGGAGCCCATGGCCGCCGAGCGCGGGCTGCGCTACGTCACGGCCGACCTCGACCCGGCGGGCGTCGACCTGCAGCTCGACCTCACGCGGCTCGACCTGCCCGACGACGCGTTCGACGCGGTGATCTGCTCGCACGTGCTCGAGCACGTGCCCGACGACGCGCTCGCGATGCGCGAGCTGCGCCGGGTCACCGCGCCGGGCGGCTGGTGCCTGGTGATGGTCCCGCTCGACGTCTCGCGCCAGGAGACCTACGACGACCCGTCGATCGTCACGCGCGAGGCGAGGATCGAGGCGTTCTGGCAGGACGACCACGTGCGCCTCTACGCGCCCGACGTCGCCGGCCGGCTGGCCGCCGCCGGCTTCAGTGTCGAGACGGTGCGGCCGGCGGACCTCGGCGCCGAGAACGCGCGGCGGGCGCGGCTGCTCCCGGCCGACTGGATCTTCCTGTGCCGCTGAGCGGGCGGACCGGGAGCGTCGCCGTGGGCAGGCCCGGGTACGTCCGCCGGGCATGAGCCTGCCCGATGCCACCCCCGACGCCGTCGTGATGATCACCGGCGCCTCGTCGGGCATCGGCGCCGAGCTCACGCGCCAGCTCGGCGCGCTGGGCCACGACCTGGTGCTCGTCGCGCGCCGCCGGGATCGCCTCGAGGCGCTGGCGGACGAGCTGCGCGAGGCGCACGGCATCGCGGTCCGCGTCGAGCCGGCCGACCTCTCCCAGGCCGCCGAGCGGCGGCGCCTGATCGCCGCGGTCGAGGAGTCGGGGAAGTTCGTCGCCGGCCTGTGCAACAACGCCGGCTTCGGGTCCTACGGCCGGGTGCTCCAGCTCGACGCGGGCCGCGAGGCCGCGATGGTGCAGCTCAACGTCGCCGCGGTGCACGAGCTGACGCTTGCGTTCGTCGGCCCGATGGTCGCCCGCGGGGCCGGCGCGATCCTCAACGTCGCGTCGATCGCGGCCTTCCAGCCGGTTCCCGGCATGGCGACGTACGCGGCGACGAAGGCGTTCGTGCAGTCGTTCTCCGAGGCGCTGCACGCGGAGCTCGCCGGCACCGGCGTGTCCTGCACCGTCCTGGCCCCGGGTCCGGTCCCGACGGAGTTCGGCGAGGTCGCCGGCACGGACGCGAGCGAGACGCTCGTCGCCGGCTTCACCACGACGGACCGGGAGGAGGTCGCGGGCGCGGCGGTGCGCGGCATGCTGCGCGGACGGCGGTCCGTCGTGCCGGGCACGGCGACGAAGGCGCTCGCAACCGGTGGTCGCTACGTGCCGCGCTCGATCCTGCTCGGCGCCGCCCGCCGCGCCGGGCGCGGCGGCGACCAGCGCTGACGCGCGCGGCGCGCGCGGGCGCGTCTTCCGGGTCGGCGAAGGCTGAGCGGTAGGCTCGGAAGATGGCTCACGAGCTCCGCGATCGTGCATGGGTCGAGATCGGCGAGCGCATCGTCACCGGCCGCCTGGCAGCCGGCGCGGTGCTGGACGAGGCCGTCCTGGCCGACGAGGTCGGCGTCGACGCCCCGGTCGTCCGCGAGGCGCTGTGCTTCCTGCAGCGCGACGGGTTCGTCCGCGCGGCCGGCGGCGGGTTCGCCGTCAGCGAGCTCGACGAGCTCGAACTGCGCGAGACCTACCCGATCGCGCTGCTGCTCGAGGGCCTCGCGGTCCGCACCACGGCGGCCTACCCCGCGGAGGCCATCGCGCGCCTGCGCGAGGTCAACGACGCGATGGAGCGCGAGGGCCACGACCCGGCCGCCGCCGCCACCCACGACTTCACGTTCCACGAGGAGCTGGTCCGCCACTGCGGCAACGATCAGCTCCTGGGCACGCTGCGCCCGCTGAAGCGCCGCCTCCTGCGCTACGAGCTGGCGTACATGGCCGTCCCGCGCAACGTCGGGCGGTCCGTGTCCCAGCACGGCGCGATCGTCGACGCGCTCGAGCGCGACGATCGGGACGCGGCCGCGGGCGCCGTCGAGGCGAACTTCCGCGACGCCATGCCGCGGCTGCTCGAGCGCCTCGCGTCCGCGCGCTGATCCACGCGCGGGCGTCGCGTTTCGCAGCCCCGGCCGCCGGGCATCTGTTCGGCTGACCGGCCCCGGAGGGGCCTGGCTCCCCGAGACTTCCGACGCGGCGGGCAGGACGCTGCACCAGGAGCGAGCCCGGAGCCGGGCGCCGCCGCCGCGGACCTCGCGCCCCGCGGCGGCGAACGCCCGCTCCGGCTCCCATGTCGCGTCGCTGCAAGCGTTTGCGAGACGTCGGGAACCGGGCATCAATGTGGCTGGCATCACGGGGACACGACGGAGGAGGCACCTTGTCATCTGTCCGGTCCGAACGCGACGAGCGCTCCAGCCGGCCCGCGGCGAACCAGCCGCCGGCGGAGCGGCGCAGCGCGGCGTGCTGGCTGCTGCTCGTCCCGATCCTCGGAGTGCTGGTGCCGTGGATCTACGACACGCGGCACCCTGAGCTGATCGGCATCCCGTTCTTCTACTGGTACCAGATGCTCTGGGTACCGCTGAGCGCCTTCTTCAGCATCATCGTGTACCGCGCAACCCGCGGGAGGTCGTGATGGACGTCAAGTGGGTCGAGCTCCTCGTCTTCGGGTTCTTCTTTTCGCTCGTCACCGTCCTGGGCTTCGTCGCCGCGCGCTGGCGCCGCGCCGAGAGCCTCGACCACCTCGACGAGTGGGGCCTGGGCGGGCGCAACTTCGGCGCCTGGATCAGCTGGTTCCTGATCGGCGGCGACCTGTACACGGCGTACACGTTCGTCGCGGTGCCGGCGCTCGTCTTCGGCGTCGGCGCCCTGGGCTTCTTCGCCGTCCCCTACACGATCATCGTCTTCCCGCTGGTCTTCATGGTCGCCCCGCGGCTGTGGTCGGTCGCCCACCGCCGCGGCTACGTCACGCCCGCCGACTTCGTGCGCGGGCGGCACGGCTCGTCGTCGCTCGCGCTGGCGATCGCCGTCACCGGCATCGCGGCGACGATGCCGTACATCGCGCTCCAGCTCGTCGGCATCGGCGCGGTCCTGAAGACGATGGGCGTCGCCGGCGAGTGGCCGCTGATCATCGCCTTCGTGATCCTCGCCGCCTACACGTACAACTCCGGGCTGCGCGCGCCGGCGCTGATCGCGTTCGTCAAGGACACGCTGATCTACATCGTCGTGCTCGTCGCGGTGATCTACGTGCCGATCAAGCTCGGCGGCTTCGGCGACATCTTCGCCGCCGCGGACAAGAAGTTCGCGGCGAGCCCGGCGCCGGCGGACGGCGTCCTGCTCGCCGACCCGCAGGTGCTCGGCTATTCGTCGCTCGCCTTCGGCTCGGCGCTGGCGCTCTTCCTGTACCCGCACTCGATCACGGGCGTCCTGGCCAGCCGCAGCCGCGACACGATCCGGCGCAACATGTGCGCGCTGCCGGCGTACAGCCTCGTGCTCGGCCTGCTCGCGCTGCTCGGCTACATGGCGATCGCGGCCGGCGTGACGCCGATCTCGACCAACGGCAAGCCCGACCCGAACACGATCGTGCCGCTGCTCTTCGACCGCATGTTCCCCGACTGGTTCGCGGGCGTGGCGTTCGCCGCGATCGGGATCGGCGCGCTCGTCCCCGCCGCGATCATGTCGATCGCCGCGTCGAACCTGTTCACGCGCAACATCTACAAGGAGTACATCAAGCGCGACGCCAGCCCGGCCGAGGAGGCGCGCGTCGCCCGCCTCGTCTCCCTGGTCGTCAAGGCGGGCGCGGTCGCGGTGATCCTCGTCCTCGATCCGCAGTTCTCGATCGACCTGCAGCTGATCGGCGGCGTGATCATCCTCCAGACGCTGCCGGCGATCGTCATCGGCCTCTACAGCCGCGTGACCCACGCCTGGGGGCTGCTCGCCGGCTGGGCCGTCGGCATGGCCGCGGGCCTGTACATGCTCTACGACACGCCGAACGCGACGACGGGTCGCGCGCACTTCGGCGGGCCGCAGTACGCGCTGTCGAACTTCGGGTTCGACACCAAGGTGACGGTGTACACCGGCATCCTCGCGATCGCCGTCAACCTCATCGTGACGTTCGTGGTCACCGGCGCCGTCCGCGCCTCCGGGCGGGCGCCCGAGCTGCCCGACCAGACCGAGCCGCGCGACTACCACGTCGAGGCCGGCGCCCCCGGCGTCGGGCCGTTGCCCGAGACGCCGGCCGAGGCGCCCGCGGTCGCGGCCGGCCGCCCCTGACCTCAGCGCGAGCCCACCGCCGGTCGCGGCGGTGGGCTACCGGGCGACTCGGAAGCCCCGGTCGAGCAGCACCGTCGCCTGCCGGCCGGGGTTCGGCGAGTGCAGCAGGACAACGCCCAGGCGCCGCCCGCCGCGCTCCGCCGCGGCGACGAGGCAGCGCCCGGCCGCGTCGGTGAACCCGGTCTTGACCCCGAGCGTGCCGGGATAGCCCGTCCGCAGCAGCGGGTTGTTGTTGAACAGGAACAGCCGCCCGCCCTTGATCGGGAACGGCAGGACCGCGCGCCGGCGCTTGACGATGCGGGCGAGGCGCGGCTGGTCGAGCAGCGCGCGCGCCATCCCGGCGAGGTCGGCCGCGCACGAGTGGTTGCCCCTGTCCACGAAGCCGCTCGGCGAGGAGAACCGCGTGCACGCCATGCCGAGCGCGCGCGCCTGCTCGTTCATCCGCAGGACGAAGCGGTCCACGGTGCCGCTGACGCGCTGGGCGAGCGCGATGGCCGCGTCGTTGCCGGACGGGAGCAGCAGCCCGTTGAGCATCGTCTCGAGCCTGACGCTCTTGCCGCGCGGCAGCACGCCGACGCCCGAGCCCTTGTAGGCCAGCGCCTCCTTGGTCACCCTCACCTTGTCGGCCGGCCGGGCCCGCTGGACCACGACCAGCGCGGTCATAATCTTCGTCAGCGACGCGATGGGCAGGACCCGGTTGGGCAGGCGCCGCCAGAGCACCTCGCCCGTGTCGAGGTCGAAGAGCAGGCCCCCGCGCGGCTGCCCGTCGCCGAAGCGCACCCGCACCGGGTCGGCGGTCGCCGTCAGCTTGAGGCGCAGCGGCGGGCGCCCCGGGTCGGCGGCCTCGATCGGCCCGTTGGCGATCTGCAGCGGCGCCGGCGCCTCGCGCGTGGTCGCGGCGGTGCGCGCGCCGCCGTTCGGGTCGGTCGCCGAGCCGCCACCGCACCCGGCGAGCACGGCGACGACCGCCACGACCCAGACGGCGAGGACCCTCCTCATCGCCCGAGGAGGATGAAGCAACCCACCGACGATGCCCACCACCCGGCCGGCTGGCATCAGTAGACGGGATACCGCGGCTGGTCGTAGTCCTCGTTGACGCGACTGGCGAACACCTTCACGGCGAGCAGGCCGAACACGAAGCCGCCGATGTGGGCGAAGTAGGCCACGCCGCCGCCCCCGCCGGTCGGGTCGACGTAGTCCAGGTAGCCGAACAGCAGCTGCTGGCCGAACCAGATCACGAGGAAGAACATCGCCGGGATCTGGATGAAGGTGAAGAAGACGAAGAGGAACACCAGCGTGAGCACGCGGGCCCTGGGATAGAGGACCAGGTAGCCGCCGAGCACCGCCGCCACGGCGCCGGACGCGCCGACGCTCGGCACGGGCGCGTTCGGGTCGACGACGGTCTGCAGGGCCATCGCCGCGAGCCCGCCGAGGATGTAGAAGACGATGAACTTGAAGCGCCCCATGGCGTCCTCGACGTTGTTGCCGAAGACCCACAGGAACAGCATGTTGCCGCCGATGTGCAGCAGCCCGCCGTGCATGAACATCGACGAGAGCGCGGTGAACCAGGTCGCCGGCTGGGGACCGAGGCCGCGCCCGCAGGCGACCGCCTCCTGGCCGGCGCGCTGGACGAGGTCGCACTCCTGGCCGGGATGGGTGATCTCGTAGGGGATGACGCCGTAGTGCACCACGGTCTGCGCGTCGGGACCCGACCAGATCGAGCCGCCGTTGCGGATGCTGAGGATGAACACGACGACGTTGGCGATGATCAGGGCGATCGTCACCACCGGGGTGCGGCGGGTTCCGATGCTGTCCTTCAGCGGGAACACGAGACCTGGCGCAGACTACACTTGCGCTTCCGTTTCCCGACCGCCCCCCGGAGGACCAGGTGGGCCAGCTCGGCGGCTTCCTGCGCATCGCGCGCAGTCCCACGCCTCAGCGCGATCCCGGCTCGCGCGTTGCGGACTTCCGCGAGGTGTACGAGGTGCTGCCCGCCGACGACGCCGCGGACCAGGGCGCGCGGTGCATGGACTGCGGCGTGCCCTTCTGCCACCAGGCGTGCCCGCTGGGGAACCTCATCCCGGACTGGAACGACCTCGTCCACCACGACGAGTGGCGGACGGCGATCCGGCAGCTGCACGCCACCAACGACTTCCCCGAGTTCACCGGACGCATCTGCCCCGCGCCGTGCGAGCCGGCGTGCGTGCTCGCGATCAACGACGACCCCGTCGCGATCAAGCAGGTCGAGCTCGCCATCGTGGAGCGCGCGTGGGAGGAGGGTTGGATCCACGCGTGCCCGCCGGCGAGGCGCACGGGGCGGCGGGTCGCCGTCGTCGGCTCGGGCCCGGCGGGCCTCGCCGCGGCGGCGCAGCTCAACCGCGCCGGCCACGCCGTGACCGTCTACGAGCGCGACGAGGCGCCGGGCGGGCTGCTGCGCTTCGGCGTGCCGGACTTCAAGCTGGAGAAGTGGGTCGTGCAGCGGCGGACGGCGCTCATGGAGGAGGAGGGCGTGATCGTCCGGTGCGGTGCCGAGATCGGCCGGGCGGAGGACGGCGAGCGCGTCCTGGCCCGTCACGACGCCGTCGTCGTGGCCATCGGGGCGCGCGTGCCACGCGACCTGGCGGTCCCCGGTCGCGAGCTGGACGGCGTGCACTTCGCGATGGAGTACCTCTACCAGCGCAACCGCTGGGTGGCGGCGCGCGACGGGCGGCCCGCGCCCGCGGCGCCCGCGCCCGAGGCGGTCGTCACGGCGGCCGGCCGGCATGTCGTCGTCGTCGGCGGGGGCGACACCGCGATGGACTGCATCGGCAACGCGCACCGCGAGCATCCGCTCAGCGTCACCCTGCTCGACACCTATCCCACGCCGGTCGGAACGGCCGCCCGCGAGATCGTGCCGTGGCCGGCGGCCCCCAAGCGCCTGGCGAGCACGTACGCGCTCGACGAGGGCGGCGCGCGCCTGCCGACGCGGACGGTGACCGAGCTCGTCGGCGCGGGCGGGCACGTGCAGCGCGTGCGCGGCGCCGAGGCGGGCCCGCCGCCGGATTTCGCGCCGCTGCCGGAGACGGGCTTCGAGATCCCGGCCGACCTCGTGCTCGTCGCCATCGGCTTCGCCCACCCGGAGCACGCCGGGCTGCTCGAGCAGCTGTCCGTCGACCTCGACGCCCGCGGCAACGTCCGCGCCCCGGCCTACGCGACGTCGCGCGCGGGCGTCTTCGCGGCGGGCGGCGCCCCCCCCCAAAAAGCCCCCCCGCC